>JBCCSW010000094.1:0-12078 GCA_039199465.1 Pseudomonadota bacterium | reverse complement strand
GGCCCGGTTTTCGCTGCGCACGTCGCGTTTCGGAGGGTGTCGTAGATCGGCCAGGTGCGGCCCGCGTGGCCGCGCTAGCGCTGCCCTGCCGCGACGTCTCGGCCAGCGCCTCGGTCCGTGTCTGGGATTGTGTCTCGTCCCGTGTCTGGGCCCGTTTCTGGGATCGTGTCTGGGCACCTGTCTCGGCGGGGCCATCGACCGTGGAGGGGTCGACAGGCGGGGCCGTAGTCTGGTCAGTCATCGTGCCGGCCCGTCCGCGCCGATATGCTCATCGGGCGATCGCGCGGGCGCTCACGGCGGCTTCCTGCAGGTGATCGGCTTCGAAGGCGTTGTCCGCATCGAGCGCGAGCATATCGGTCAGGCGGCGGCGCGCGCGGTTCACCCTGCTCTTCACCGTGCCGACGGCGCAGCCGCAGATCTCGGCCGCTTCCTCGTAGGAAAAGCCCGACGCGCCGACCAGGACGAGTGCCTCGCGCTGGTCCAGCGGCAGCGTCTCGAACGCCTCGGTGAAATCGCGCAGATCAAGGCGGTCGAGTTGTGCCGGCGCCTCCGCGAGCGAGGCGACCAGCGCGCCGTCGGCATCCTCGACCTCGCGGCGCTTCTTGCGCAGATCCGAGTAGTGGGTGTTGCGCAGGATCGTGAACAGCCAGGCGCGCAGGTTTGTGCCCTCCGCGAACTTCTCGCGGTTTGCCCAGGCCTTCAGCAGCGTTTCCTGCACCAAGTCGTCGGCCTGCGCCGTGCCGTTGGCGATACTTCGTGCGAAGGCGCGCAGGTTTGGCAGCTGCGCGTGAATGCTGTCGGCGAAGCTGTCGGCGGTCATTCGCCTTCCTTCTTCCGCAGCTCGTCAAGCAGGGCGGTGAAGCGGTCCGGCACCGGTTCCGACACCACACCATCATAGGCCTGCCGCAGGACCTGCCCGATCGGATCGTCGGTCTGACGCTCCACAGGCACCCCGGTTGACGAAACGTTAATGCGTTCGATCGCTTGAACCCTACGTGTTGCCTGTGTCATGCCGCCCCAGTTCCACCTGCACTACCCTGCCAGGAAATGCGCTGGGTGGCATTTCGTTCCAATGATCTCGGCTTTTTCTTGGGGACTGCGATGTCATTCGATCCATCGACCAGCCTTACCGATGCCGTCTCGCGGGAACTACCGTTCCTGCGGCGCTTTTCCAGGGCGCTGACCGGCGACCAGGGTCACGGCGATGCTTACGTCGTCGCGACGCTGGAGGCCGTGGTGGCGGAGCCGTCGAGCATCGATCAGACCCTCGGCGTGCGCGTCGGGCTCTACCGGCTGTTCCATCGCATATGGTCCAGCTCGGGCGGCGCCATGGCCGAGGAGGCCGATCTTGAGGAAGGGGCCAGTGCGCCGCAGCGCCAACTGTCGCGTCTGACGCCGTTGGCCCGGCAAGCGCTGCTTTTGCAGGCGTTGGAGGGCTTTACCACGCAGGAGATCGCGGCGGCGATGGATCTGGAACTCGGTGACGCCGAGGCGCTGCTCGCTTCGGCCCGACGCGAGATCGAGGCGCAGACCCGGGGCCGCATTCTGATCATCGAAGACGAGCCGATCATCGCGATGGATCTTGAAGGCATCGTCGGCGAGCTTGGACACAAGGTCGTGGGCATGGCGACGACCTATGACGAGGCGGTGGCGACGGCGGAGGTAGGTAAGCCCGATCTGGTGCTGGCCGATATCCAGCTCGCCGACGGCTCCTCGGGCATCGATGCGGCCAAGACGATCATGGCGCAGCACGATGTGCCGGTGATCTTCATCACCGCCTATCCCGAGCGGCTGCTGACGGGTGAGCGGCCCGAGCCGACCTTCCTGATCGCCAAGCCGTTCAAGGACGTGCAAGTGGGTGCTGCGATCAGCCAGGCGATGTTCCTGCGCGGCGCACCGGCGACCGAGGACGCAGAATAGCACTCCGTACCACGGCGCTGGCCGGCCTTTCACCGTTCTGGAGGCTGACGGCGTGCGATGGTCGGCAGTCGGTTGGCGGAAGGCGGCTGCAGCCCAATGCACCGTGATGCGACGGGTCGACGGCCTGAATTGGGCCTGCCTTTGGTGGCGGGCGACGCGCTCTCGATGGCGCATCATGTCCGGACACCCCACAGGGGACTGCCGATGGCGAAGCTCAGCATCGCGCTCGCGGCCGCGGCGGGCCTGACCGCAGCACCTGCCGCCGCGCAGACCCAGATCACCTTCTGGCATGCCATGGGCGGCCCGCTAGGCGAGCAGGTCGAGGCCATCGCTGCGGGCTTTAACGAAAGCCAGGCCGACTATGTCGTGGCGCCCGTCTACAAGGGAGACTACGCCGAGACGATGACCGCCGCGCTCGCCGCCTTCAGCGCGGGCGAGCCGCCCCATATCGTGCAGGTTTTCGACGTGGGCACGGCGTCGATGATGGCCGCTACGGGCGCGATCCGCCCGGTCCACGAGATCATGGAGGACACCGACGCCTTCGATCGCGAGGCCTTTCTGCCCGCGGTGAAGTCCTACTACGCCACAACAGACGGGCGGCTGCTCTCGCTCCCCTTCAACGCCTCGACGCCGGTGCTTTGGGTGAACCGCGACGTGATCGGCTCGGCCGTGCCGCAGACCTGGGACCAGATGTTCGATCTGGCCGACAGGCTGCAGGCCAACGGACATGACTGCGCCTTCTCGTTCGGCTGGCAGTCCTGGGTGATGATCGAGAACTATCTCGCCTGGCACGACACGCCGATCGGCACCGCCGAGAACGGCTTGGCCTCTTTCAGCACGGAACTGGTCTTCGACGACGCCGCCGAACTGGCCGCGCTGCTGCAGCGCATCTCCGACAGCCAGGCCGACGGCGTTTTCAAGTATGGCGGGCGGCGCGGCGCAAGCCTGCCGTTATTCACCTCAGGCGAATGCGCGATGTGGATCAACTCCTCGGCCTATTACGTCGTCATCTCGGACTACGTCGAGTTCGCGTTCGGCCAGTCGATGCTGCCGCTGGACACGGCGATGGCCGAGGCGCCGCAGAACTCGATCATCGGCGGTGCCACGCTCTGGACGATGGGCGGCCATGACGCGGTGGCCTATGACGGCGTCGCCGCGTTTTTCGCCTATCTCTCAAGCGCCGAGGTCCAGGCCACGTGGCACCAGGAGACCGGTTATGTGCCGATCACCACGGCAGCCTACGACCTGAGCCGCGAGCAGGGCTTCTATGCCGAGAACCCAGGCACGGACACGGCGATCAAGCAGCTGTCGCTGAATGCGCCCACGGCCAACTCCAAGGGGCTGCGCTTCGGCAACTTCGTGCAGATCCGCGATGTCATCAACGAGGAGCTCGAGTTGCTCTGGGCGGGTGAGAAGACCGCGGTGCAGGCGCTGGACGATGCGGCGCGGCGCGGCAACGCGCTGCTGCGCGCGTTCGAGCGCACAGTCCACTGACGTCTCGGGCCGGCACGCGGCTGGGGCCGAGCAGCTCTGCGCGCCAGAGGTTCGCGTCGCGCTGACCCGGGATGCGGGCCGGGCCTGCCGCCTCGATACCGCTGGGCGGTCGGTGGAGCGCGCAGCCGGCGCGGCGTCCGGGCTTGCCGTCTGACGCGAGCTCTGCCACGCCACGGGGTCTCAGCGGTGGCGGGAGGGCGCGATGGGCGTCGCAGGCAACCTGATCACGAGCCCCACAGGCGAGGTCGACTGGCGCGCCGCCATCGAAGCAGCCCCCGTGCGCGACGTTGCACGGCTGACCCCGCTTGACCCGGCACCGCGCCTGTCCGGGCTGCTCGGCAATATCGTCACGCTGAAGCGTGAGGACCAGCAGCCCGTCTTCAGCTTCAAACTGCGCGGCGCCTATACCCGCCTCGCGCAGCTGTCGGCGGAGGAACGGGCGCGTGGCGTGCTCGCGGTCTCGGCCGGCAATCATGCGCAGGGCATGGCGCTGGGGGCGGCGCGGCTCGGCCTCGACTGCGTGATCGTGATGCCGACGACGGCGCCGCGCATCAAGATCGACGGTGTGCGCGCGCTCGGCGCCACGGCCGTGCTGTCGGGCGACAGTTTCGACGAGGCCCAGGGCGAGGCGCGGCGCATTGCCGAGCGCGACGGCCGTGCGGTGGTGCCGCCCTTCGACAATCCCGCCGTGATCGCCGGGCAAGGCAGCGTGGCGTTGGAGATGCTGACCCAGGTGCCGGCCGAGGAATGGCCCGAGGTCGTCTTCATCCCCGTCGGCGGCGGCGGGCTCTGTGCGGGCATGGCTGCGTATCTGAAATCGGTGGCGCCAGATATCCGCGTCGTTGCGGTCGAGCCGGCCGACGCCGCCTGTTTTGCGGCAGCGCGTGCGGCGGGCCGACCGGTCGACTTGGATCATGTCGGCTTGTTCGTCGACGGTTGCGCCGTGCGCCGGGTCGGCATGCATACCTTCGAGGTGATGGAGCCGCGCGTCGACGAGATCATCACCGTCGAGACCGATGCCGTCTGCGCCGCGATCAGGGCCACCTTCGAGGATACGCGCACCATCGCCGAGCCCGCTGGCGCTCTGGCGATCGCCGGCATGATGGCCTGGGTCCGGCGCACCGGCGCGCGGGGCAGGCGCCTCGCCGCCATCCTCTCGGGCTCGAACATGAACTTCGACCGCATCCCCTATATCGTCGAGCGTGCGGAGATCGGGACGGAGGCCGAGGCGCTGTTCGGCGTCGAGATCCCCGAGCAGAAGGGTGCTTTCCTCGCCTTCGCCCGCGCCGTCGGTTGCCGCCCCGTGACCGAGTTCAACTATCGCCACCGCGACGACGCGCGCGCGCAGGTCTTCGTCGGCATCGCGCTCAGCCGCGGCGTGGTGGAGCGTCAGGAGATCATCGAGACGCTGCAGGCCGCGGGCGACGATGTCGTGGACCTGACCCATAACGAGGTCGCGCGCCTGCACGTGCGCCACATGGTGGGCGGCGGCGCGCAGGACGCGGCCGGCGGCATCGCGCGCGAGCGGCTGTTCCGCTTCGAGTTCCCCGAGCGACCCGGTGCGCTGCTCTATTTCCTCGAGACGCTGGGCGGGCGCTGGGACATCACGCTGTTCCACTACCGCAATCGCGGCGCGGCCTATGGCCGGGTCCTGGTCGGATTCGCCATTGACGAGGGGCAGGACGATGTCCTCGAGGCCGATCTCAGCTCGATCGGCTACTGGTACGCCGAGGAGACCGGCAACCCGGCCCTGACACGCTTTCTGGGCTGACCCGCTTACTGGGCTGATGCGCGGCGGGTTTGGCGGCCAGGCGTTCAGGGCCGGTGTTCGCGCGGCTTCAGGCCGATGGTGTCCCAGGCGGCAGACAGGATCGCATCGGCGTCGATCCGCATCGTGCGGTAGAGTGCGGCGATGCTGCCCGACTGGCCGAAATGCTCGACCCCCAGCGCGCGCGTGCGATGGCCCATCACGGCGCCCAGCCAGGCCAGCGTCGCCGGATAGGAATCGCAGACCGTGATGATGCCGGCATGGCGCGGGATGTCGGCCATCAGCCGCTCCACATGCGAGAGGGCGTCGTGCTCGCCGGCCTCGCGCGCGCGTTGCGCGGCCCACCAGCCCGCCGACAGCCGGTCGGGTGAGGTGACGGCGAGCAGTCCGACATCGCGTGCATGGCCGGCGAGCCTGCCGACGGCGGTGATCGCCTCGGGCGCCACGGCACCGGCATAGGCGATGACCAGCGCACAGTTCGGACCGGGCTTTCGCATCCAGTAGCCGCCATCGGTTATCGCACCCGCATCCTCGGGCGTCAGCGCGCGGCGCGGTTGCTCAAGGGTGCGCGTCGACAGGCGCAGATAGATCGAGCCGCCGCGCGCATCGTGCAGCCAGTCGCCGATCACCGGCGCCGCCCGGTCGCGCTGCATGTAGTCGAAGCCCCAGCGCATGATCACCGCAAGCTCGTCGGCGAAGGCCGGCTCGAAGCCCGCCAGCCCGTCCTGCGCCATGCCGAGCATCGGTGCGTTGATCGACTGATGCGCCCCGCCCTCGGGCGCCAGCGTCACGCCGGACGGGGTGCCGACGACCATGAAGCGCGCATCCTGATAGCAGGCGTAATTTAGGGCATCGAGGCCGCGGCTGACGAAGGGATCGTAGAGCGTGCCGACCGGCAGCAGCCGCTCGCCGAACAGGCTGTCGCTGAGGCCGAGGCTGGCGAGCAGAATGAACAGGTTGTTCTCGGCGATGCCGAGTTCGAGGTGCTGGCCGGCAGGGCCCGCCTGCCATTTCTGCATCGAGGGCACCTTCTCGTCGCGAAAGGTATCGGCGATGGCCTCGCGCGAGAAGCGGCCGCGTCGGTTCACCCAGGGGCCGAGACCGGTCGACACCGTGACGTCGGGGGCCGTGGTGACGATGCGTTCGGCCAGCGGGCTGGCCCGGTCGCGACCGATCGCATCCAGGATCTTGCCGAAAGCGGCCTGGGTCGAGATCGCCTCGCCCGGCCGCGCGCCGGGATCCAGGTTCTCGGGCAGGGCGATGCGGCCGGCGCTCCGGCGGCGGCGCCCCTCGGCATTGAACGGCACCCGGTCGAGAAAGGCGCGCATCGCTTCGGGCTCGACCGTGCCTTCCAGGGCGTCCCATTCGCAGCCCTCGCGCACGCCCATCGCGCTGCGGAACGCGGTCATCTGGTCGGGCGTCATCAGGCCGGAGTGATTGTCCTTGTGGCCCGCCAGCGGCGTGCCGTGGCCCTTGATCGTGTAGGCGATGAAGGCCGTCGGCCGGTCCGAGGTGGTGGCGTGGAAGGCGCGCCGAAGCGTCTCGACATCATGGCCGCCCAGATTGGTCATCAGCCGGGCCAGCGCGTCGTCGTCCAGATGGCCCGTCAGGTCGCCCACGGTGTTGTGGCCGAGATCGGCCTCAAGCCGTGCACGCCACGCCGCCCCGCCCTGGAAGGTCAGCGCCGAGTAGAGCGCGTTCGGGCAGGCATCGATCCACTCGCGCAGCGCGGCGCCGCCGGGCTCGGCGAAAGCGGCCTCCAGCAGGCGGCCGTATTTCAGCACGACGACGTCCCAGCCGAAGGAGCGGAAGATCTCGCCATAGCGGCTGTGCATTTGCTCGTTCACGACGGCGTCGAGCGACTGGCGGTTGTAGTCGATGATCCACCAGCAATTGCGCAGGTCGTGGCGGAAGCCCTCCTGCAGGGCCTCGAAAATGTTGCCCTCGTCGAACTCGGCATCGCCTGCCAGGGCGATCATGCGGCCCATGCGGCCGTCGCCGTTCGGCCGCCAGCTATGGCCGGCCAGATAGTCCTGCGTGAGGCTCGCAAACAGTGTCATCGCCACGCCGAGCCCGACCGAGCCGGTGGAGAAGTCGACGTCGCAGCCGTCCTTGGTGCGCGAGGGATAGGATTGCGCGCCGCCGAGGGCGCGGAAGTTCTCCAGCGCGTCGCGCGTCTGGTTGCCGAGCAGGTACTGGATCGCATGCAGCACGGGGCTGGCATGGGGCTTGACGGCGACCCTGTCCTGCGGCCGGAGCACGTCGAAATAGAGCGCGGTCATGATCGCCGCGATCGAGGCGGAGGATGCCTGATGCCCGCCGACCTTCAGCCCGTCCTCGTTATCACGCAGGTGGTTGGCGTTGTGGATCATCCAGCAGGCGAGCCAGAGCACGCGGCGCTCAAGCGCTTCCAGCATCGCGGTGCGGTCGGTGGTGCTGTCCGATGTCGCGGCGACTGTCTTGGCCGCGGTCGTGGGGGCCGCAGTCGTGGGGGCTGCGGGCGTTGAGGCTGAGGTCGACGATGCGATGGTCCCGGTCATGGCGGGCGGCTCCCTGCGGGGTGACGCCCCATATGGCAACCAGGCGGACGATCCGCGCAAGACCGGCTTGGACGTTTGGCCGGGCGCCGAGGCTTGCGGCGCGCGGTGCCAGACGTCATGACCACCGTGACCCGGCGACGCGCTGTCCCGCGGTGGAGCGGGCGGGAGCGGCGGCATGGCAGACGGGTGCGACATCTATGTGCTGAACGGGCCCAACCTGAACCTGCTCGGCACGCGGGAGCCTGCCGTCTATGGCAGCCAGACGCTGGCGGATCTGCAGGCGCTGAGCGAGGCGACGGCAACCGCCCTCGGCCTCTCGGTCCGCTTCCTACAGTCCAATGCCGAGCACGCGCTTGTCGACTGGATTCAGGAGGCGCGCGGCGCGGCCCGGGCCATCGTGATCAACCCCGCCGCCTTCACGCATACATCGGTCGCGATCCTGGATGCGCTGCAGGCCTTCGACGGGCCGATCGTCGAGGTCCATCTCTCCAACGTGCACGCCCGCGAGGCTTTCCGCCGCCACTCCTACGTCTCGCCCGTCGCCGATGCGGTGATCGCAGGCTGCGGCGGTGACGGCTATCGCTTTGCCATCCAGCACGCCGCGCGCCTGCTGCAGCCGCCCTCGTGAGCCGTGAGCCGTGAGCGGTGCGCCGAGACTGCCGGTGTCAGGGGCGGCCCGGCACGCGGCCGCTGGCCGAAGCAGCAACGGTGGCGGCGATGCTAGTCGACGAGTTTTGCGGCGTGGCCGCCCTTTCCCCTCTCGGTCGGGACGACGTTCAGATTGAACGCCACCACGACACGCGGCGTCGGGCCGTAATAGGGATGCACCATGTGCAGCAGCCAGCTTGGAAACAGGATCATCGTGCCCGCCGGCGGGTCGAGCAGGGCGCGCCGGCGCATCGCGCCCTCGGGCATGTCGGCGAAGAACGCGCCGCCGCGCGGGTCGAGGAATTCGATACGACCGCTCAGAAGCGGATTAGGGGCGCCGTCGACCGCGGGCGGATTGCCGGTGACATAGTACACGCCGGACCAGACGCTCCGCCGATGCACATGCGGATCGTTGTACTGGCCCGAGCGCAGAACATTGGCCCAGCCATCGATGATATAGCGGTAGTCACCGGGGCGCATCATTCCCTTGGTGGCGGCCTGGGCCAGCGTCAACGCCCGCTGGCGCAGACGCCTGATCGGCACCTGGTCGCGATTGATGAAGCTGTGGTCAGTGTACCAGGTCCCCACGGTCTGCTTGCCGCCGTCGGGCTTTTTGATCTCCTCGGCGAAGATCAGGTCGCAGAGCGCCTGGTTCAGGTCGTCGCTGTTGGGCCATTCATGCACGAACAGGGGCGTCGGGAAGATCGAGCGCAGGCATTGCGTCACCGGCACGGAAAAAGTGTCGGGATCGGCAGCGGGCGACGCGGTGGCGGTGGGGGCGAAGGGCGGCAGATCGGCGCTCATCGGGCAGCTCCTGAGGTCGTGCAAGCGTGCTGTCACAGCCGTGCCGGTAGCATGATCGCCGGGCGGGTGCCATCGCCCAGCCGGCGCCCGTCCGGCACCCTGGCATGAGCATCGACGTGCCGGGCAAGGCGGCGGCGCGACAGAAGTGGATCGCGGGCGTGGCGCTGGCGCTGGCGATGCCGGCGGTCATCGGTGAGCGTCTGCTGCCCGGCGCTTGGTTCGCGATACCGGCCGCGCTGGCGGTGTTGGTTGCGGTCGTCGCCCTGCTGCCGAGCCTCGGCTGGCAGCGGCGCATCTTCGTGGCTATCGGCGCGGCGCTCGCCGTCATCGCGGCCGCGACGCGCGATGACTGGTGGGCGATGCTGGCGGATGGTCTGGCGTCCTCGGCCTTCATCGCCGCGTTCTTCACGGCGCAGGCCTGCTTGCGCTCCGCCGCCGTTCGATCCCCGGCGATCGAGGCCTGCGGGCGCTACATCGCCGACCAGCCGCCAGGGCGGCGCTATGCGGCGCTGACGATCGGCGCACAGGGCTTCGGGTTGGTGCTCGCCTACGGCTCGCTGTCGCTGCTCGGCAGCCTTGCCGAGACCTCGGCCCGCGGCGAGGCAGACCCCGAGCGGCGGCGGCACCGGCGGCGGCGCATGCTGCTGGCGATCCAACGCGGCTTCGTCTCGACGCTGCCGTGGTCCCCGCTCGGCTTCCTGGTCGCCATCACCACCGCGAAGGTGCCCGGCGCGAGCTGGGAGGCGATGGTGCTGCCGGGGATCGTCTCGGCGCTGATCCTGGCGGGCAGTGGCTGGGCGCTGGACACGGTGTTCAAGCCGCGGCTGTCGAGCCCGGCGCCGCCGCCGCCGGTGCATGACGAGCCCTGGCACGAGGCGACGCGGCCGCTGCTTATACTGCTCGCCGTCATGGCGGTGCTGGTGGGCGGTATCGCGCTCACGCTCGGGGTCTCGGCGCCGATCGCGGTGATGATCGTCGTGCCCCCCATCGCGCTCGGCTGGGTCGGGCTGCAGCACAGCCGCCCCCTGTCCCCGGGCGGCGCGGGCGCGATGCTGGGCTGGCTGCGCCGCTATCTCGGCCAGGAGCTGCCGGGCTATGGCGGCGAGATCACGCTGCTGGCGATGGCGGGGCTGATCGGCACGCTTGGGGGGCAGCTGGCGCAGCCCTGGCTGGCGGGATCCGGGATCGGGCTAGAGGGGCTGCCGGGCGCTCTCGTGCTGCTCGGGCTGATGTGGATGGTGCCGATCGCGGGGCAGGTGGGGATGAACCCGATCCTGGCCGTCGCGCTGGCGGCGCCGCTGTTGCCCGATGCCGCCAGCTTCGGTGCCAGTGCGACAGCGGTGGCGGTCGCGATCGCCTGCGGCTGGTCGCTGTCGGGGATCACCTCGCCCTTCACCGCGACCACGCTGATCGTGGGCTCGCTGGGAAAGGTCAGCGCGACGCATGTCGGCCTTCGCTGGAACGGTCCCTACACGCTCGTGACCGGGCTGCTGCTGTCCGGGTGGACGCTGGCGGTGCATGCGATGACCATGCCGTAAGGCATACGGCATCGCGGCTGGTCGCCGCGATCTGTCGTTGAGTGGGTCCTGGTGGCGCCGGTTGGTCGCGCCCCGGGTTGGTTTTCGACTGTCGTCTGGTCGAGGGGGGAAACGGGCGCTCGCCGCGTGGCAGTCCCCCTGAGCGGGGCTCAAGGGGGGACAGGGTTGAGCGTCGACGACGCCCGGGCCGCGTCAAGGGCAAGCGGGCGGGGCCCGTCGCTGCGCGACCCTTGCCCCGGCCCGGACGTCGGGGTCAGGGCGCGGTCGTCGACGGGCGAGAGACGGTGTGGCGGGCCGCCAGAAACTCGCGCAGATCGAGGTCGTGGCGGCGGCTGAGAGAGACATAGACGAAGGCCATGTTGACCCGCTCGGCCACCATCTCGCCCGTCATCGGCAGGTAGCTGAGCGCGCGCGAGCCGAAACTGGGGCTCGCCGTGCCCACCTGCCATTCGGTCGAGAGGCGGATATCGACGAGCTTCAGCGGCGTCGGCCCTTCCCCTGGGTCGGCGTCCCGGTCGGGCAGCTCGAAAGGCACGCCGGCAAGGCGCAGATACGCGATCTTGTCTGCCGCCCCACGGAAGCCGTCGATGAACTGTGCGGCCAGCACCTGCAGCTCAGCCGCGGCATCGCGGTCGTGCATGTGGCTGTGAAGATGGTCTGCCGGGTGGTTATGGCCGGCATGGATGTGGTCGTGCGGCATCGTCGACTCCTTGCGCTCGGCGCCAGTGTCGCGCCGCCGCGCGTTGGCACAATCCCTAACGGCGCGCGCGCTCTGGTCAGGTCACACGCCTTGTCTGGCGGTCGGTAGGTGCCCGCGAAGGCCCCTCGTCGCGGGCATAGGGCCGCCCGGCGACGGGGCCAATCGATGCCCCTGCGCCCCACGCTCGCCGGCGCTGCCCGGGACTGACCACCACCCTCCGCTTTCCCGAAGGCTGTGCATCCGACGGGCGCGATCATCATCGAGTTCGGGTGCGCCGGTCGGTTCGCACCACGCGGCGTTCAGGGCGCGTTCGACCAGCGACGGCCCTCGAACTCACCAGCCGGGATCGTGACGGGCTTGTCGATCAGCGACTTGTGCTTGCCGAGCGTGCCGGCCGAGACCATGGCGCCCAGCACATCGACGATCACCCGAGTGCCCATCAGCGCGGTGATGTCGGAGGTGTCGTAGGGCGGGCTGACCTCGACCAGCTCCATCGCGCAGATCCCCTCGGCCGCGACCTTGGAGGCGAGCGCCAGCGCCTCGCGCGGCAGGAAGCCGCCGGGCTCAGGCCAGCCGGTGCCGGGCACGAAGCCGCAATCGATGCTGTCGATGTCGAAGGACATGTAGACCATGTCGACCCCGTCCCAGGCCATCTCCAGCGCCATC
>JBCCSW010000093.1:0-12085 GCA_039199465.1 Pseudomonadota bacterium | reverse complement strand
GACCCTGTTTCTCGGACCCTATTCCTCGGGCCCTATTCCTCGGGCCCTATTCCTCGGGCAACGGAAGGCGCGGGCCGATCGTGCTCAGCACCGAGCGGGCGTCGAAGGCGTCCGCCTCCTCGGGCCGTTCGCCGCTGAAGACGCGGATCTCGGCCGCCGCCTCCAGCCGGGTCACGCGCGCCCGCGGGACGCCCGCGTACGGGTAGTAGGCGCCGAACGGATAGCCGTAGGCGCCGACGAAGAGCGGGAAGCCAAATCCGATCGACACGAAGGACCGTCGCTTGTAGCGCCGCGACCGGCTGAAGTGGCGCTTTCGCTTGAAGCCCTTGTGATGGCTGTATTTCTTCTTCCCGCCCTTGGCGCCGCTTGTCCTTTTGGGGCGCAGCCAGGGGCGCTTCTTTCGGCGCGAAAAGTTGTCGTTGTTCATGTCGCGCTTGCCCGACAGTCGCGCGGTCACATCCGCGGCCTCGGGGGCGGGCGCAGCGGTCAGGGCGTGCCGGAGTGCCTCGTCATCCACGGATTTGCCGAAACGCTGCACCACGAACAGCCGGGTGCTGAAAACCGGGCCCGCCACGGCGGTGCCGAAATAGTCGACGACCGGCACGGTTTCGCTGCTGTCCAGCCGGAACCAGTCGCCGCCATTGGCCAGCGTCACCTCGGCGGCGCGGAACAGCAGGTAATCCTCGACCAGTTCGATCGGCGTGCGGGCGGTTGCCGTGTAGGTGATGCGGAAGCGATTGTCCTCCAACGCGGCGTCGGTATAGCCGGCCGACAGCGCCTCGGCAGGATCGGCGGCGAGATAGGGCGTGGGCCCGCTGGCACAGCCGCCAAGCAGCATGGCGAGGCCGAGCAGCGCTACCAGCGATACGCTCCAAGGTCCGCGGTCTTGCCCAGAGGTCATCTCGGCGCGCGACGGCCGGCCCCTGCGGTACAACATCTGCAACATCTGAACGCCCTCCCACCGCAGACTACGCGAAATCGCAATCGCGCCCAAGCGGCTGCTTCCATCCTCCTAGCTCGGCTTGACGGCGCGCCCGGTTCTATCCAACTGTCAGACCATCGCAGGGGAGCCCCACCCAGGGGGCTGAGAGGCGGACGGTGCACGGGCGGATCCCGACCGGCACGGCGATGCGACCCTTGGAACCTGAACCGGTTGACACCGGCGTAGGGAGCGGGGCGTGCCCAAGCGGCATGTCGGCCGGCATAGTGTCCGGCGCGCTGTCTCCGCCCGCCCGTGGCGACCGGTCAGGCCGATACGAGGCCGAGGAGAAGCGCCAGATGACCGCCACCATCCCAGCAACCACGACCGCAACCGTATCTGCCACGACGCGTGCCGCGCCGACGGCCGCCGATGTCGGGGCGTCGAGGTTCCACCGCCTTGGCCTCGGCCTCGCGGTCTTGGCGCTCGGCGCGCTGGTGGCGATGCCCGCGCCCGTGCGGGCCGAGGCAAAACCGTTCCGGGTGCTGCTCGACTGGTATCTCAACCCCGATCACGGGCCCATCGTGCTGGCCGACAAGCTTGGATACTTCGCCGACGCCGGCCTCGACGTGGAGATGGTGCAGCCGACCGATCCGGCCGCCCCGCCGCGTCTGGTCGCCGCCGGTCAGGCCGATCTTGCCGTCAGCTACCAGATCCAGCTGCATCTGCAGGCCGACGAGGGGCTTCCCGTCGCTTGGGTCGGCACGCTGGTGGCGACGCCGCTGAACTGCCTGCTGACCATGGCCGACAGCGGGATCGAGAGCCCGGGCGACCTGGCCGGCAAGACCATCGGCTACTCGGTTCCCGGGGTCGAGGAGGCCCTGCTCGGCGCCATTCTAGAGGATCACGGCGTTGCCCTGGACCAGGTCGAGTTGGTCAACGTCAACTTCTCGCTCAGCCCTGCGCTGATGAACGGCCAGGTCGATGCCGTGATCGGCGCCTACCGCAATTTCGAACTCAACCAGCTCGAGATCGAGGGCGAGGAAGGCCGCTGCTTCTACATCGAGGAGGAGGGTCTGCCCGCCCATGACGAGCTGATCTACGTCGCCCATGCCGAGGACGTGGACCGCGAGGCTGTGGCCGCCTTTCTGGAAGCGACCGAGCGCGCCACGATGTACATCATCAACCACCCCGAGGACGCCTGGGACATCTTCAAGACCGCAGGCCCCGAGCTGGACGACGCGCTGAACGCCAAGGCCTGGGTCGACACCCTGCCGCGCTTCGCCCTTCGCCCCGCGGCGCTGGATGCCGGCCGCTACGCGCGGCTTGGCGCATTCCTGGCCGAGCGTGGGCTGACCGGGCCGGCGAAGCCGGTCTCGGCACTGACCGTGCAGGTGCACGACTGGTGAGGCTCGCGACCGCGCCCGGGCTCGCGATCAGGGGCCGGCTGGTCTTCCCGGACGGCTCGTCGTCGGCGCCGCTCGACCTGCCGGTGCCGGGCGGGCGGTGGACGGCGCTGCTCGGACCCTCGGGCGTCGGCAAGAGCACGCTGCTGCGTCTGACCGCCGGGCTGCCGGCGGGCGGGAGCCTCGACGGCGCGATAACCGCTGATGACGGCCAGCCCGTGGACGGGCGCGTCGCCTGGATGGGCCAGACCGACCAGCTGGCGCCGTGGCTCGACGTGATCGGCAACGTGACGCTGGGCGCGCGGCTGCGCGGTGCGCGCCCCGACCGCGACCGCGCCAGAGCGATGATCGCACGGGTCGGCCTTGCGGGGCGCGAGCGGGCCACGCCGCGCGAGCTGTCGGGCGGGCAACGCCAGCGCGTGGCGCTTGCCCGGACGCTGATGGAGGCACGCCCGATCGTGCTGCTCGACGAGCCGTTCTCGGCGCTCGACGCCCGCACCCGGGCCGAGATGCAGGAGCTGGCGCACGAGGTGCTGGCCGGCGCCACCGTGCTGATGGTGACGCATGAGCCGGGCGAGGCCGCGCGCCTTGGCGATGCGGTCTACCTCATGGCTGAGACCGGGCTCGCGGCCATGGCAGTGCCGGCCGGCGCCCCGGTGCGCGACCTGGCCGATACTGCTGTGCTCGAGGCGCAGGCCGCACTCTGGCACGCGCTGCGCCGCCCGACGGAGGCGCCCGGACCGCGCCGCGCCGCAGGGCAGGGCGCACCGGCATGACGTTGGGCGATGTCACCTCCGAGCCTCCCGTAGCGACACGGTCGAGCACCGCCCCGCCGCCGCCGGCGGCGCCGTCCGCCGCGGCGGCATCCAGCACGCTGGCGGACCGGCTGCGTCCGATCCTGATTCTGGTGGGCGTCGTTGCGATCTGGCAGGGCTATGTCTGGGCCAGCGGGATCACGCCCTTCATCCTGCCGGGTCCCGACCGGGTGGCGCTCACGCTCTGGTCCTCGGCCGATGTCATCGCCTCGAACGCCCTCGTCACCATCGCCGAGGTGCTGGCCGGCCTTGCCCTTGGCACAGCCCTCGGCGCGCTCACAGCCATCCAGCTCGTCGCCGCGCCCGCGCTCGGGCGCATGGTCATGCCGGTGCTGGTGTTCAGCCAGGCGATCCCGTTCTTCGCACTGGCGCCGCTGCTGGTCATCTGGCTCGGCTTCGGCATGGCCTCGAAGATCGCGATGGCCACGCTGATCATCTATTTCCCGGTCACGGCCGCACTGCATGACGGGCTGAACCGCACCGATCCCGGGCTGATCGACCTTGCCCGCGTCATGGGCGCCTCGCCCGCGCGCATCCTGTGGCATCTGCGCCTGCCGGCCGCGCTGCCCGCCTTCGGCACGGGGCTTCGCCTCGCCACCGTCTACGCCCCCGTGGGCGCGGTGATCGGCGAGTGGGTCGGCGGGGCGCAGGGTGGGCTCGGCTATCTGATGCTGCTGGCCAACGGGCGCTCGAAGATCGACCTGATGTTCGCCTGCCTCGTCGTGCTGGCCGTCTTCACGGTCCTCCTCTATGCGCTGATCGACCGGGTCGCGAAGCGCCTGGACGCCATCGCCGCCGGAGAGCGCTGAGCCCCCTTGCGACACCGCCGCATCACCCGACCGCCGGGCCTGGGTCCGGCAGTCACGCCATCATCACCCACTGCCCCCTTTAAGCCGCCGGCAATACGCGCCATGCTTCCGCATAATGGAAACGGCGTCTCGCCAGGCGCAGTCATCGCACGGGAGGAGAGGCCATGCTGATCGCGAGCGACCAGGCCTGGGAGAGCAAGCTGGCCGAGGTGCGCCGACTGGCCGAACAGCGCCTCTCTCCGACCGCCGGCGCCGCCTTCCTGCCCGATGCCGAGCGCTTCCTCGCGAGCGCCGCGCTGGACGAGATCGCAACCGTCGAGCCCGAAATCCTCTATGGCGCGACGCTCGCGCTCTGGCAGTTCGCGGCCAAGCGCAAGGACGCCGGCCCCAAGGTGCGCGCCTACAACCCGACCATGGCGGAGTATGGCTGGGCCTCGCCGCATTCGATCATCGAGATCGTCAACGACGACATGCCGTTCCTGGTCGACAGCATGACCGTGCTGCTCAGCGACCGCGGCCTCGGCATCCATGCGCTGATCCATCCCGTGCTGCAGGTGGTCCGCGACGGCGACGGCAACCGCTCGGCCCCAGACGCCGCGGTGGGGGGCGAGCCGCGGGCCGAGAGCATCATGCAGTTCCAGGTCGACCAGATCGGCACCGCCGAAGGTCTCGCCGATCTGCAGGACGCCGTGATCGCCATGCTCGCCGATGTCCGCGCCGCCACGGCCGACTGGCGCCCCATGCTGGACCGGCTGGCCGAGGCGACGGTGCGGCTGGAACGCAGCCTCGGCACCACCCAGGGCGACAGCACGCGCGAGGCCATCGCCTTCCTCACGTGGCTCGGCGACAACCACTTCACCTTCCTCGGCTGCCGGCGCTTCGAGCCCCGCGCCGAGGGCAGCCCACTGCCGGTCGAGGGCTCGGGCCTCGGCCTGATGCGCGATCCCGACTATTCGGTGATGCGCGACACGGCCGGCAACGTCACCCACTGGACCGCCGAGATGGCCGAGCTGCGGGCCGAGCGCGACCCGGTGCTGATCCTCAAGGCCAACCGCCGCTCGACCGTCCATCGCGGCAGCCATTTCGACGTCATCGCCGTCGCGGATTATGACGAGGACGGTCAGGTCGTGGCCGAGGAGATCTTCGTCGGGCTGTTCACCTCGGCCGCCTACAACCGCTCGCCGCACACCATCCCGCTGCTGCGCGAAAAGGTCGGCCGCGTGATCGCCCGCGCCGGCCTCGATCCGCGCGGCCATGACGGCAAGGCGCTCGACAACGTGCTGGAGAAGTACCCGCGCGACGAGCTGTTCCAGTCGACCGACGAGCAGCTGTTCACCAATGCGCGCGGCGTGCTGTCGCTGGTGACCCGCCCGCGCACGCGGCTTTTCACCCGCCCCGACCGGTTCGGCCGCTTCGTGTCCTGCCTCGCCTATGTCCCGCGCGAGCGCTACACGACCGAGCTGCGCCTGCGCATCGGCGAGATCATCAGCCAGGCCGTCAAAGGCCGCGTCGCGGCCTGGGAGCCAAGCTTCGACATGGAGGCGCTGGCCCGCGTCCATTTCGTCGTCGCGCTGACCGATGGGCTGTCGGAGAGTTTCGAGGCGGCGACGGTCGAGGCCGCGGTGATCGACGCGACCCGGTCCTGGGCCGACCGGCTATGCGAGGCGCTGGTTGAGAGCCATGGCGAGCATGAGGGCCATCGCCTGCACCGCCGCTATGGTCTCGCCTTCCGGTCCGCCTATCGCGAAAGCGTGGCCGTCTCGGCCGCCCTCGGCGATGTCGACAAGCTCAACCGTCTCGGCCCCGAGAGCCCGCTCGGCCTGCATTTCTACCGCCGCCTGGAAGATCCGGACACGCTGATCCGGTTCAAGATGTTCCACTACCGCAAGTCGGTGCCGCTGAGCGACTGCCTGCCGGTGCTGGAGCATATGGGCTTCAAGGTGCTCTCGGAAGAGCCGCACAAGATGAAGGTCGACGGGATCAATCACTGGATCCACGATTTCGAGATGCGCGCCCAGTCGGGCGAGGCGATCGACCTCACCAAGCTCCGCACCAAGCTGGAGGCCGCCTTCGCCGCGATCTGGGCGGGTCAGGTCGACGACGATCCGCTGAACCGCCTGACGCTTCTGGGCTGCATCGACCACGGCGCCGTCGACATCCTCCGCGCCTATGCCCGCTTCCTGCGCCAGGCCCGCATTCCGTATTCCACGACCTATATCGAGGACGCGCTGGCGGAGTATCCCGCCATCGCACGCGATCTGATCGCGCTGTTCATGGCGCGCTTCGATCCCCAGACCGGGGCCGATCGCGAGACCCGCCTCGCGGACTGTGGGCGCCGTGCGGCCGAGATCGAGACCGCGCTCGACCAGGTGCCGAGCCTGGATGTTGACCGCATCCTGCGCCGCATCCTGAACGCCATGCTGGCGACGCTGCGCACCAACGCCTTCCAGCCGGGCGCCGATGGGCGGCCAAAGGCCTATGTCTCGTTCAAGTTCGACTGCGCGGCGCTCGACGACCTGCCGCTGCCGCGCCCCTGGCGCGAGATCTTCGTCTATGCGCCCTGGGTCGAGGGCGTGCATCTGCGCGGCGGCCCGGTCGCGCGCGGGGGGCTGCGCTGGTCCGACCGGAAGGAGGATTACCGCACCGAAGTGCTCGGCCTCGTGAAGGCGCAGCAGGTCAAGAACGCGGTGATCGTGCCCGTCGGCTCGAAAGGCGGGTTCCTGCCCAAGATGCTCCCGGCCGGCGGCACGCGAGAGGAGATCCAGCAGGAGGCGATCCGCTGCTATCGCACCTTCCTGTCGGGCCTGCTCGACATCACCGACAACCTGGTGCAGGGCGAGGTCGCGCCGCCGGACCATGTGATCCGCTATGACGACGACGATCCCTATCTCGTCGTTGCGGCCGACAAGGGCACGGCGACCTTCTCGGACATCGCCAACGCGCTCGCCCGCGACTATGGCTTCTGGCTGGACGACGCCTTCGCCTCGGGCGGCTCGAACGGCTATGACCACAAGGGCATGGGGATCACTGCCAAGGGCGCCTGGGAGGCCGTGAAGCGCCATTTCCGCGAACTGGGCCACGACACCCAGGCCGAGCCGTTCAGCGTAATCGGCTGCGGCGACATGTCGGGCGACGTGTTCGGCAACGGCATGCTGTTGAGCAACCAGATCAGGCTGGTCGCGGCCTTCGACCACCGCGACATCTTCATCGACCCCGATCCCGACCCCGCTGCGACCTTTGAGGAGCGCAAGCGCCTCTTCGCGCTCGGCCGGTCCTCCTGGGCCGATTACGACAAGGCGCTGATCTCACCCGGCGGCGGGATCTTCCCGCGTTCGGCCAAATCGGTCGCGCTGAACGACAAGATCCGCGCGCTGACCGGGCTTGCGGGCGACAAGGTCGCGCCGAATACGCTGATCAACGCGCTTCTTAAGGCGCCCTGCGACCTGATCTGGTTCGGCGGCATCGGTACCTACATCAAGGCGCCGGAGGAGAGCGCTGCCGATGTCGGCGACCGGGCGAACGACGCGATCCGCGTCGATGCGGGCGCGGTGCGCGCCCGGGTGATCGGCGAGGGTGCGAACCTCGGCGTGACCCAGCGCGGGCGCATCGCGCTGTCGCGTCAGGGCGTGAAGATCAACACCGATGCCGTGGACAACTCGGCCGGCGTCGACTGTTCCGACCACGAGGTGAACATCAAGATCGCCCTTGGTCAGGTCGTGCAGGCGGGTGACATGACCGACAAGCAGCGCAACGTGCTGCTGGCCGAGATGACCGACCGCGTCAGCGACCTCGTGCTCGCCACCAACTATGCCCAGACGCGCGCGATCACGATGGCCGAGACCCGCGCCGTCGTCCGCTTCGAGGACCATCTCCGCCTGATGCGCGGGATGGAGGCGAAGGGACACCTGAACCGCGAGGTCGAACTGTTGCCGAGCGAGGAGGAGATCGCCGAGCGGCGCCAGGCCGGCGAGGGCCTGTCGCGGCCCGAGATCGCCGTCCTGCTGGCCTATGCCAAGCTGACGCTGTTCGACGACATCGTGGCCAGCCACGTACCCGACGACCCCTATCTCGACCGCTGGCTGGTCGGCTATTTCCCCGAGGCGCTGTCCGGCGCCCATGGCGAGGCGCTGTCGGGCCATCGCCTGCGCCGCGAGATCATCGCCACGGTGATCGCCAATCTCGCCGTCAACGAGGGTGGTCTGACGCTGGTCAACCGCGTGCGCGAGGAGACCGGCTCCAGCACCGGCGAGATCGTCGAGGCGTTCGTGGTCGCGCGCGAGGTCATCGATGCCGACAGCCTGATCCGCGGCATCGATGCGCTCGACAACAAGGTCGATGCCGGCCTGCAGACGGCGATGTACCTGACGGTGGCCGAGGGGATCGCCGCCCAGATGGGCGCAGTGCTCGTGCGCCCGGCCGAACTGGATGCCGGCAGCCTGATCGAGCGCTATCGCCCCAGCGTCGCGGTCGTCACCGCCGGTCTGGAGACGATGCTCTCGGACTATTCCAAGGGCCGTCTGGATCGTGAGGCCGAGCGTCTGATCGCCGCCGGCGTGCCGGAGGAACTGGCGGGACGCCTCGCCGGTCTGGAGTTCATCGGCGGCCTGCTGGACGTGATCGACGTCGCCCTTCAGCAGGAGCGCGACGTGGTCCAGGTCTGCGAGACCTACTTCGCCGTAGGCGCCCGCTTCGGCCTCGACTGGCTGCGGGCCGAGGCGCGCGGGCTCGAGACCGCCGATCATTGGGAACAGGTGGCGGTGAGCCGCCTGATCGGCGATCTGCGCGCGCAGCAGAGCCAGATCGCGGCGGCGGCGCTGAGCTTGGCGGGCTGCGACAGCAGTATCGACCGCGGCCGCGCCTGCATCGATGCCTGGGCCGGCGCCAAGGCCGAGGAAGCGCGCCGCGCCGACCAGCTCATGACCGAGCTGAAGGCCGGCGAGGCGCTAACCGTCTCGAAGCTCGCGGTCGCCGCCTCCCAGTTCCGCGCCGTCGTCTCGGTCTGACAGGGTGGCGGCGGCGCTTAGAAGCCCGTGCCGCCGAGGACATAGAGCCAGAAGGTGATCGACAGGACGCTCGACGCCGTCGCCAGGAGCACGGTCGAGGCGGCGACCTGCACCGACCGGTCGTACATCGCTGCGAAGACATAGCCGTTCACGCCGGTCGGCATCGCCGCGATCAGGACGGCGGCGCGCGTGAAATCCTCGCCCAGCCCGAAGACCTGCGTCGCCAGCACCCAGGCGATGGCCGGATGCACCATGACCGAGAACGCGGCGGTCACCGCAGCCGGCGCGATACCCTTGCCGAGGCGATAGCGCGTCAGCACGCCACCGAGGCCGAACAGCGCGACCGGCAGCCCGGCCGCTGCGATCAGATCGACCGCCGCGAGCACCGGTTCGGGCAGGGCGATGCCGCCGAGGTTGAAGACGAAGCCCGCGATGATGCCGATGGTCAGCGCGTTGTGCAGCATCTCGTCGGCGATGCGCCGCACGGTCGCCAGCGGGCCGGCCGGGTCGCGCCGACTGATCTCCATCGCCGTGATGCCGACCAGATAGCAGAACGGCGCATGGATCGCGATGATCGCGAAGGCCGGTTGCATCACGGCGCTGCCATAGGCGCGCTCGACCACCGGCAGGCCGAGCAGCACCGAATTCGAGAACAGCGCGCAGAACCCGATCGCGACGCTCTCGCCCGGGCGCGCCTTGAAGACCCGCCGCGCCAGAATGGTGGCGCCTGCGAACGAGGCCAGCGCCGCCGCGTAGAAGCTGATCAGCAGCGACGGCTCGAACACCTGGCCGAGATCCAGCCGGTAGATCGCGCGAAACAGCAGCACGGGCACGGCGATGCCGGTGGCGAAGGTGACCAGCGGCCCGATCCCGGCGGCGGGAAAGGTGCGCGTCTTGACCGAGGCATAGCCCGCGCCCACCACCAGGAAGACCGGCAGCACGATCAGGAACAGGGCGATCAGCGTATCCATGGGCGCGGTGTCGGTCAGCCAGCGAGGGCGGTGGCGGCGGTCGCCGCCATGGTGTGGAGCGCCCTCACGCTGTCACGCGGGGAAATCCAGGACCAGCCCGTCGAAGGCAGGGCTGACATGCGTCGGCGTCGCCGCATCCAGCATCTGGTAGTCGAGATCGACATGCAGGTTGGTCAGATACGCGCGCGGCACGCCCGAGCGGGCGACCCAGCCGAGCGCGGTCTCGACATTGGCGTGGCTCGGATGCGGCCGATAGCGGAGCGCGTCGATCACCCAGACCTCGGCGCCCTGAAGCATCGCCCAGGCCTCGTTCGTCATCTCGGAGATATCGGGCACGTAGACCAGCGGCCCGATCCGAAAGCCCAGCGCCATGGCCCGGCCATGCGGCACGGCGAAAGGCTGGCAGGCGAGGCTGCCGCCTTCGCCCTCGACCACGACCGTTCCCTCGATCATGCGCTTGTCGAGGATCGGCGGATAGCTCGAGCCCTCGGGCGTCTCGAAGATATAGCCGAAGCGGCGGTCCAGCGTGCGCTCGGTATCGGTGTCCATATAGGCCGGCAGCCTGCGGCGGCGGTTGAAGAACACCATGCGCAGGTCGTCGATGCCGTGGCAGTGATCGGCATGGTCGTGCGTGAAGATCACCGCGTCCAGATCGCCCGCGCCCGCGTCGATCAGTTGCTCGCGGACGTCCGGGCCGGCATCGATCAGCACCCGGGTCTTGCCGCCGGTGCCGATGCGCTCGATCAGTAGCGAGCAGCGCCGGCGCCGGTTGCGCGGCTCGGCCGGATCGCAGTCGCCCCATTGCGGCCCGTCGGCGCCGATCCGCGGCACCCCGCCGGAGGAGCCGCAGCCGAGCACGGTGAAGCGCAGCAGGCTGCCGTCCTCGGCCACTGCGGCCTCCGGCGCGCTGTCGCTTTCCGCCTCGCCTGCCGCCTTGCCTTCAGGGCCGTCGCGCATCAGGCGGCCGCCTCCTCGCCCGATGCCGCCGCCTTCCAGAACAGTCGGTCGAAATTGGCGCTGGTCGCGGCGGCGAAGGCCGGCAGGTCCAGGCCGAACAGCTCGGCGCCCACCGCCGCCGTCAGCGCTGTATAGGCCGGCTCGCAGCGCTTGCCGCGATAGGGCGGCGGCGCGAGATACGGGCTGTCGGTCTCAAGCAGGATGCGCTCCAGCGGCGCCGCGGCGAAGATCGCCCGCAGTTCCTCCGAGCGCTTGAACGCCGCGATCCCCGACATCGAGAGATAGAAGCCGAGCCCGAGCGCCGTCTCGGCAAGTGCTGCGCCGGAGGAGAAGCAGTGCATCACGCAGCCAAAACTGCCCGCCGCATGCTCCTCGGACAGGATCTGCGCCATGTCCTTATCGGCATCGCGAGCATGGATGATCAGTGGCAGAGCGGTGCGGCGCGCGGCCTCGATATGGAGGCGCAGGCTCTCCTGCTGCAGCCCCGCACTCTCGGCGGTGTAGTGGTAATCGAGCCCGGTCTCCCCGATCCCGACGAGTTTCGGATGGGCCGCCAGGGCCTCGAACGCCTCGACCGTGACCATCGGCTGCTCGGCTGCCTTCATCGGATGGGTGCCGGCGGCGTAGAAGACGCCGGCATGGCGCTCGGCGATCGCGCGCACCGTGGGCTCGGCATCCAGCCGGGTGCAGATCGTCACCATGCGCGTGACCCCAGCCGCTGCGGCGCGGGCAATAACGGCGTCGCGCTCGCCCTCGAAGGTCTCGAAGTCGAGGTGGCAATGGCTGTCCACCAGCCGCGGTGCTGACATCGTGACCCCTCTCGCGGGTGGATCGGTCGGCGGGCCGATCCGGCACTGCCCTCGGCCGCGGCGATCCGGATGCCCGACCCGTAATCGAGCCCGGCTCAGACCACCGACGCCCGATCCTTCAGGCGCGGCCCAAGACGCTGCCACGTATCTATAACCGTGCGTCCGGGATCAAGGTTCGTCGCCTGCGCGGCGCGCGCCTCGCGGGCCATGGCGGCGGCGGCATCGGCCAGCGCCCGGGCGCGTTCGGGGCCGGCAGCCCCAGCCGCGTCGATCAGCGCGCGCTCGCCCGGCACGGCAGGTGCGGCCGGATGGCCCGCGGCGGCGCGGGCGAGCCGCGCGATCAGTGCGATACCGAGTTCCAGCACCAGGCGAAACCGCTCCGCACGCTCGCGTCCG
>JBCCSW010000092.1:0-12104 GCA_039199465.1 Pseudomonadota bacterium | reverse complement strand
TTCCACTCGAGGTTCTGCATCTCGCAACCCTTGAAGATGCCCTGCATGGTCTCGAGCGCGGTTCGGCCAGCGTCGCTGTCGATCCGCACATCGGTGCCCGCGACGGTGGCCTCGCCCTGGGACCACATGAGCGCCTGCAGGAACCAGTTGCCGGTGATGTTCCAGCCCCAGAAGATCGGGTTCTCGACGCCCGCCTCGCGGAGCTTCTGGCAGGTGGCGACCACTTCTTCCCAGGTCTTGGGGAAGTCCTCGGCGCTCTCGATGCCGGCTTTGGCCATCAGGTCCATGTTGTAGTAGCCGACCGGCAGCGAGACCGAGAAGGGCAGGCCGTGCACGGCGCCCTCGAAGGTTCCGAGGTCGAGCATCGCCTGGTGATAGCCGTCCTTGGCGAAATCGGCCTCGTTGACGATGAAGGGCTCGAGCGACTTGGCGATGCCCTTCTCTACCAGGATCGCTTGGCGGTTGAGGCCCTGCATGGTCACGTCGGGCAGCTCGCCCGCCACCGCCTCACGCAGGATGGTGTTGGTGCCGTCCTCATAGCTCTCGTAGGTGGCGCGGATCTTCACCTCGATGTTCGGATGCGCCTCGTAGAACTTGGGCAGGATCTTCTCGTAGGTGACGTCGAAGAGGTGGCTGTAGGGATAAGCGAACTCGATGGTCACCTTCTCCTCGGCGATGGCGCTGCCGCCGAGGGCGGTGCTCACCATCAGGGCTGCGGCGATGGACGCGGCTGTCATCTTCATGTCATCGTCTCCTCGTTCTTGAGGCGGGCGGTCGCCAAACTCACCGCCTCGGGGGCTGTCCCTTGCGGGATCGGGCGGGGGCGGCGCCTGCCGCCTCCGTTTTCTCGGGTTACTTCATGCCGCTCAGCGTGATGCCTTCGATGAAGCGTCGCTGGGCGAGCAGGAAGGCCACGATCAGGGGCGCGACGATGATCGTCGCGGTCGCCATCATGGGCCCGAAGTTATCGCCGTCGGCATCGCCCTTGAACTCGCGGAGGCCAAGCGGCGGGGTGAACAGGTCGCGGTCGCCGGTGATGACGATGCGTGGCCAGAAATAGTCGTTCCAATGGGCCACCACGCTGAAGATCGCGAAGGCGAGCAGCGCCGGGATCGCGGTCGGCAGCATCACTTTCCAGACGATCGAGAATTCGGTCATCCAGTCCATGCGCGCCGCATCGATCAGGTCGTCGGGCACGGTCATGAAGAACTGGCGCATGAGGAAGATGCCGAAGACCGAGATCGTCCAGGGCACGATCAGCGCGGCATAGCTGTTCGTGAGCCCGACCTTGGCCAGCATGATGTAGAGCGGCAGCGCGATGGCATGCACGGGGATCAGCAGGCAGAACAGCACCAGGCCGAAGACCGCCTCGCGCCCCCAGAACCGCAGCTTTGCCAGCGCATAGGCACAGGGCAGCGCGACGAGGACCTGTATGACGAAGATCGAGACGGTCACGATCACGCCGTTCATCAGGTAGCGAAGCAGCGGCGCCTTCTCGAAGGCGGTCGTGTAGTTGTAGATGATCGGCGTCACCATGCAGTCTTCGACCGCATTGCCGAGCTTCACGCAGAAATCATCGCGGAAGAGTTCTTGGCTGCCAATGAAGCCGCCGGTGTTCTGCATGATCTCCGCCGGTGATTTGAAGCTGTAGCTGACCATCACGTAGAAGGGCAGCAGCACGATCACCGCGCCGAGGATCAGGACGGTGTGCTTGATCGCCTCGGCAGTGGAGAAGCGCAGCATCGCGCCGTCGCGCGTGGGCGCGTGGGTTAGCGTAGCGTCGGTCATGCGTAGTGCACCTTGCGCTCGACCAGCCAGCGCTGGATCAGGGTCAGCATCATCACGAAGCCGAGGAAGCAGACGGTGATGGCCGCCCCGATGCCCACCAGGTTCTGCTGGATCGCCTTCTCGTAGATGGCGAACATCATCACATAGGCGCTCTTCGAGGGACCGCCGCCCTGCGGATAGAAGGCCTCGATGGTGTCGAAGACCTGGAAGGAGCGGATGCAGGAGATAGTGACGACGAACACCGTCGTCGGCCCCAGCATCGGCCAGGTCACGAGGCGGAACCGGTCCCAGGCGGTGCGCGCACCGTCCATCTCGGCCGCGTGGTACAGCTCGCGCGGCACGGCGGTCAGGCCGGCGAGATACAGCACCATGTTGAAGCCGAAGCCCTGCCAGACCCCGATGAAGGCCACGACCCAGATCGCGTAGTCGCGGTCGCCGAGCCAGAGCGGGAAGGTCCGGTCGCAGCCGGCCGCGTACCAGGACCAGGCCTCCAGCACCGTCCCGCAGCCGAGCTCTAGCGTCGCGTTGATGATGCCGATGGTGGGGTGCAGCGCGAATTCCCAAACGATGGCCATTGCCAGCAGCGCGGCCATCACCGGCAGGAAGTAGATCGTCTTGTAGAGATCGCCGAGACGCCCGACCGACTGGATCAACAGCGCCGCGCCGAGGCCGAGCGCCACAGAGAACGGCACCACCACAAAAACATAGCGAAAGGTGGCGCCGAACATCTTCTCGTAGGTCGAGCGGGTGAGGATGCGCTCGTAGTTTTCGATGCCGACCCATTCGGGCACATCGCCGCCTAGGCTGTAATCGGTGAAGCTCAGATACGCTGCGATCAGGATCGGCAGGAGCAGGATCAGCACCATCAACACCAGCGCCGGGCCGATGAACCAGAGATGCGTGTAGCGACCGGTCGGTGCGCGTGCCATCAGGGCGCCCTCACGCCACGGCCCGGTCGGCCGGTGCATCGGCAAAGCGCAACCGCGTGCCGTCGGGGGCAAAGGCCAGCGCTTCGCCCTTCATCCGCTCCACATGCACGGTGTCGCCGATGGCGTAAGCGCCGAGCGCCTCGTGCTCAGCCCGCACAATCAGCCGCTGCGCGCCATCCGCGACCGAGAGATGCAGCCACAGATCAGCGCCGAGGTTCTCGATATGCGTGAGCCGGGCCGACAGGCTATCGGTGCTGGCGGCGGCGCGCAGGCGCAGATGCTCGGGACGGAGCGCGATCGTCACAGGACCAGCCGAGGCGCCGACCACCCGGCGACCCAGCGCAAGGCCAAGCCTGCTGACCCGCCCCTCGCCGTCGATCTCGCCAGGTAGGGTATTGATCTTCGGGCTACCGACGAACTCAGCCACTTTCAGATGGGCGGGGTCGTCATAGACCTCCTGTGGCCGGCCGACCTGCAGGATGCGCCCATCCATCATCACGGCCATGCGGTCCGACATCGTCAGCGCCTCGGCCTGATCATGGGTGACGTAGACGAAGGTGGCGGCGAGGCGACGGTGAAGCTCGCTCAGTTCGCTGCGCATATGTACGCGCAGCGCGGCGTCGAGGTTGGACAGCGGCTCGTCCATCATGAAGGCGACGGGCTTGCGCACCATGGCGCGGCCCAGCGCTGCGCGCTGACGCTGGCCGCCCGACAGCTGACCGGGCTTTCGGTCTAGAAGTGCCTCGATCTTCAGGATTGCCGCGACCTCGTCCACCGCGGCGCGGAGCGCGCGGTGCTTGGCGCGCGCCAGCACGGGGCCGAGGATCGGCAGGCGCTGGGCGAAGCTCAGATCACGCAGGCGCAGCGGCGTGAGCATGTTCTCTGCGACGCTCAGATGCGGGTATAGCGCGTAGGACTGGAAGACCATGGCGAGGTTGCGGTCCGCCGCGCGCACATGGTCGACCACGCGGCCACCGATGGTGACATGGCCGCTGGTCTGGCTCTCCAACCCCGCCAGAATTCGGAGCAGCGTCGACTTCCCGCAGCCCGACGGGCCCACCAGCGTGAGGAACTCGCCCGGCCGGATTGTGAGATCGAGACGCGCCAGAACACGCGTTTCGCCGAAGCTTTTCGAGATGCCGTCGAGTACGATCTCGGTCATCGATCACCTGCTGAGCCGCTGCGCGACAACTACCGGCGACGATTGACGCTCTCATGACGGGATATGAGTCCCGCTAATACCCGCGATAGTGGAGCCAAGGTTGAAACCGTCACCGCACCAGATCACGGCTTTCACCGAATCTGCGCGGCAACGCAGCTTTTCGGCGGCGGCAAAGGTGCTTGGCGTCACGCAGTCCTCGATCACCCAGCACGTGGCCAAGCTGGAGGGGCTCGTGGGTACACAGCTCTTCACCCGCCAGCGTGATGGTCTCGTGCTGACCAAAGCGGGCCGCAGCCTGTTCGACCTGACCGACCAGATGCGCAGCCTCGAGGAGAGCGTCTACGAACACCTGACGCGCTTCGGCTCACTCAAGGCGGGCTATCTGCGGATCATCGCGAACGCCCCGCGCCCGGCCCTGAAATACATCGCCGCCTTCAATCGACAGCATCCCGGCATCGAGGTCAGCCTCTCGCTCGGCACCTGGGAACACCTGAGCGAAAGCCTGCGCAACCGCGACTGCGACCTCGCCTTCATGACCGACCCACCGACCAATCACGGGCTCGAGACGCGGGTCATCACCCATGTCCCGTACAGGGCCTACCTGCCGGTCAGTCATCCACTCGCGAGTTGCGGAGGGCTGCGTCTGAAGGCGCTAGTGGACGAGGTCCTGATCGTGCCCGAAGACGGATCGCTCACCCAACGGATTGTCAGGCAGTCCTTCGCCGCCGCGGGCCTGCCGCTGCCCCGTTTCCTTAAGGCAGGGACCTTTCCATTGGTAAAGGAGGCGATCCTGCATGGCGGCGGCGTCGGCATCATGCTCGAGGACTCGGTCTATGACGATCCCCGCCTCGTGGGGTTGGCGATCAAGGGCATGAACCAGCGCTACTCGATCCACCTCATGACGCAGCCTGAACGGCGAAACCTCCGCATGATCTCGCGGTTCTATGACCTCTGCGCCGAGCAAGCCGATGCCTGATCCACCGAAGGGTCGCTATCACTCTCAGAACCGCTTATGGCCTCACCGTGAGTTCAGCGACTGGTTGCGGAGGGTCGCGAAGGGCCAGTGCGGGGCTCTGAGCGGGCCTTTGGCAAATCGCCGCGACGTTGGAGTATCGTATTCCCGCCGACGTCGGCTTGGCGCTGCGATGTGGACGTCTGCTCGAAGCTCGATTGGGCCTTCGCCGAGCCCGACCGTGTGAGGCCCGCCATGCTTGCGGGCGTGCCACGCGCCTTCGCCCTCGACCGTGATCCCTGTGCTGTCGATCAGCAGGTGGAATGGCCCTTTGGACCCGCGATACGGGATTGTCACGGCGAGAGAGCCCCCGCGGCTGCTCAAGGATGGATAACGGCCGCGAACGGGTCTTGAGTTTCACAGCGTCACTCTGCCCGCCCGTGGGAGGCCAGGCCATTTCGTTTCGGGGGGTCACGGGTTCTTAGCGATGAGGGCTACGCAAGCATAGCCGCAGCTTGATGAGTGAGCGCGACGCATCGATTCCGTTCCAGTGTCGCCCCCGGCGCGAGGCGCCGAGGGCATTGGATCGCTATGGCTCAGACGAAGAGAAGGCCGTCGAGCTCGTCGACACCTTCCAGCCGAACCGTGCCGAACGTTGTCTCGCCCGCGACGGTGATGACCAAATCGCCGTCGTCGATCTGCGCCGTTACGTCGCCATCTTCGACATCGAGGAAGTCCAAATCGTCGCGACGGCCAAAGTCGCCGATCACGTCATCGCCGAAATCCCCGGAGAAGATGAAGCGGTCTGCTCCGCGATCGCCGAACAGGTCGTCATCGCCTTCACCGCCCTCGATGACGTCGCGGCCGCGGCCACCGTTGATCAGGTCATCCCCTTCTCCGCCCGAGATGTTGTCGCGCCCGGCACCTCCGTCGACGACATCGTCGCCGCCTCCACCGCTCAGCGTATCGCGCCCGCTCAATCCGAGCAGGACATCGTCGCCTTCGCCGCCAACCAGCGTGTCCCGACGCCGGGTTCCGACGAGGACCTGATCTTCGACCTCTTCGAGCTGGAAACTGACGACGATCGGTTCGTGATCGGAGGCAAATTCGGCGAAGTCGACGTTCACGTGGACGTAGTCGACTTCGACATCCTCCAGCAGCCCGTCAGTGACGAAGACGTGGTCGAGCGCCTGTGAGTTGCCCTGGAAATTGAAGCTGTAGGCGTCGTCACCCTCCACCAAATCGATCAGGTTGGTTAGAACCTTCTCCGCCCCGACGCCCGGCAAATCCTCGGTCAGTTCGTCGGTGAACTCGAAGGTGTTGAGATCGCCGAGGACGGCGATGTTCGCGTCCTCGTCCGCCGCGAGCAGCGCGTCGACCACGTCATTGATCGCCTTCGCCTGCGCCTCCCGCGCCGCTTCGCCACCCTGCTCGAACGGCTGGAAAGCGCCAAAGATCGGGTCCGACCCGAAGCGGGAGGAGAAGTGGTTGTTGATCAGCGTGATCTCTTCGCCGTTGAACTCGAAGACACCGAGGAAGGGATCGCGCGTTCCGTCGAAGGCGTTTGGGTCGCTGACGCCAAAGTCCGCCAGAACGTTGCTCTCCAGGGTCAGGAAGCTCTGCGCCTCCACACGGTCCTCGTTGTAGAGGAAGGCGTTGCGGATGTTGCCACCCGGTACGCCGCCATTCTCGCCGTCCTCGTCGACGACTGCCGAGCGGAAGGAGTACGCCGGACCGCCCGCCTCGGCGATCGCATCGACCAGCGCCTGCAGCGTCGCTTCCGCCGTGAGCGTCCCGTCGTCCGTCACCCCGCTATCGTCCTGGATCTCCTGCAAGGCGAGGATGTCGGGCGAGCCGAGATTGTTCACGATCTGCTGGGCGAGGAGCAGGATCTGGTCGGCGTCGCCGTCGGCCTCGTTCGCCGTCAGGTTCAGGACGTTGTAGGTCGCGACCGTCAGGTTGTCGTCGCCTGCGGCGATCTCGGTCACTTCCGTCTCATTGGCGGTCGGCGTCTCAACCAGGAACTCGGCCGTGACATTGATCTCGAAATTGCCGAAGGCGTAGCCGACCACACCGGTGATGTCGGACAGATCGTCCCCGACATCCAGATCCGGCGGGATGAAGCCTTCCGGCAGCAGATCGAAGAAGGCGTCGTACTGGATCTGGATGCGCTCGGGGTTCAGATCGCCCAAACCGTCCACATCGGCGTTGAGGTTGATCCCCCCGCGGTCGTTCAGGCCCGGCGTTGCGCCAGCGCCGTCATCCGCCAGCACCCACGTCTCGTCGAACCGGTTGGTCGCAGCGATGACGGTGGGGTTGTCGACGGTGACGAGCATGCCTTCGAGGCTCTCGTAGAAGTCGATGCCGTCGTTCTCCGGATCGAACTCGCCCGGATCCTCCTGCAGGTTCACCGGCAGCTCGTCGTCGGAAATCACCGCCTCCGTCGGCGGGGTGCGGCCGGCAGCGCCAATGACGGTCGCCTCCACGACGTTGCCGGTCGAGAGCGTCTCGATCACCTCGGAGGCGCTGATCTGCGTGATCGATAGGTTGCCGGTGTCCGCCCCGCCGGGGATGAACTCGCTCACCTCGCCGGAGATCGTCACCTCGTCGCCGACTGACACGATCGTCTGCGCCACGCCATTGCCGGTGAAGACGAAGATCGCGTCTGACGTAGCGTCGTCGCCGTCCCCCTCCGGATCCTGAAGGTAGTAGCCGTTGAAGTCGACCGCCGTCACGACGCCGGTCGTGGTGACGGTGCGTCCCTCGAAGGAAGACACATGTCCCGCGCCCTGGATCTCGGGGATGGTCACGATCGGGTTGGTGGAGATCAGGTTGTAGACCGCCGTGGTTCCGGACACTTCGTAGGACACCGCGATCTGCGTCTCGCCCGTCATGCTCTCGTCGGCCGGGATCACCGTGATGATCTCCGGCGCGTGCAGGGCGGGCTCGCCCTCCGGCGCGTTGTCCACATGAAGCGGCGGGATGTAGTTCACGAAGAACGCGTCCACGGGCTCGGAGATGTCGTAGATCATGATCCCGCTATCCCGCTCCAGCCCGATGAAGGCATAGAGGCGGCCGCCGACATCGCCGATGGCGACGGCTTCGGGCTCGGGACCCTTGGCGTCGGAGCGGTCCTCCCCGTCGTCGCCATCATCATCGTTGAACCGCTCGGGGGCGATATCGGCGATGATCTGCTCGAACTGAGAGCCGCTGTCGAACACCAGGTTCCCGTCCGCATCGAAGATGGAGAAGGAGCGGGAGGAGAAGGTGTGGATCACGTCGATGTCGCCGTCTCCGTCCGTGTCGCCATCGATCGTGGAGACCTCCAGCCGCTCCAGCCCGGTGGTGTCGACCGACGGATCGATGAGGCCGTCTTCGACCAGATCGCCGACGCGATCCTCGTCGAAACCGCGGCTGTCGCCTTCATTCGCGGTGGCGAGGAAGGTCTGACCGTCGATCTCGAAGGTCGCGATGCTGTCCGCCATTCGCAAACCGACAAGATTGTCGAAGTTGCGGATGTCGATGATCCCGTTGTCGTCCGCGTCCAGCGCGCTCTCGCCGCTGAGATCGACGGTGCCAAGGGAGAAGACGTCGACCACCTGCAGCGTGGCGATGTCGATCTTCGCGATGGCGTTGTTCTCCTGAAGGGAGACGAAGGCCGTCGCCCCGTCCGGGCTGATCGCGATGAACTCCGGCTCCACGTCTTCGCCGAAGCTGATGCCCTCCTGAATGCGGATGCCCGCATCGCGCGCCAAACCCTCGAGGCCGTTGAAGGCAGTGAAGTCGATGATCTCGGTGGATGGCGTCTCCGGATCGGTCACGTCGATCACCGCGACCGTGCCAAGGGGGTTGTCGTCGTTGTCGCTGTCGTCGTTCTTCTCGCCTTCCCCGGCGACGAGGATCTGCGTGCCGTCGTCGTTGAAGGTGAGCTGATCGGGCAGGTTGCCGACGTCGACGCGGGAGATCAGCTCCAGTGTCTCCGCGTCATACAGTGCGACGAAGCCCGGCTGAGAGAGCGCAACGGTCTGGCCGAACACGCTCTGCTCCACCACGTCACGGGCGATGGCGACGGCGATGACGCTGTTCTTCACCGCGACGGACTGGACGCCGTAGTATCCTTCGAGCCCGGCGAGAGGGATGAAGGCCGACGCGTCCCCGACGACGTCGGTCGCCTCTTCGGGGATCTCGAAGATGTCGATCCGGTCCTGCGCGCCGTTCGTGACGTAGAGGAGCCCGTCCTCATGCGCGACGACTTCCGAGGCGCCATCGCCGTCGCCCGGCTCCTCTCCCTCGCCCTGGAAGACGGCGAAGGTCTCGATGATCAGATCGTCAGTCGCGACCGGGGTCGGCGGCAGGGTCGTCTCGAAGATCGTGTCTTCGCGGAAGTTGAGGTTTTGGATGCGCGCATCGGTATCACGGCCCGCCTCGGCCTCATCGAACGCCGTCTCCGCCGTCGCATGGTTGGCGGCGAGGAACTCGGCGAGCGCGTCCTGCTCGGTGCCGTCGTCCGCGAAGGTGGCGACGCCGGTCTGCACGCCCTCATGCTCGAGGAAGGTGATGTTCACGCGCGCGGCGTCCGGCCCGACCTCGCCGACCTCGGGATCGGTGTTGGTGTTCGGGAACGGATAGCCGTCTCCGCCGCCCGTGAAGTTGCCGTCCTCATCGAAGCGCGGTGCGGCGAGGAAACCGAGCGTGACGATCTTGAACTGCGCGTCGGCGCTGGAGGCCACAAGCTCCCCATTGCGCACCAGCGCCGCGATGTCGTCGCCGTTCTCATCGACGATGGCGGCGTTCTGGATGCGTGAGCCGACCGCAAAGTCAGGGTCGTAGGAGAACTCCACCCCAGCAATCTGCGGAAAACGGCCTGACACGCCTGGAGTGGCACTGACGCCATGCTCGAGAAGGGCAACGATCTCTTCGCCGGTCAGGGTGAGGACAACGAGGTCGTTGTTGAAGGCCAGCGTCGTCTCGATGTCGTTCTGGCTGATACCACCGACGGGCTTGATGACGTTGCCGTCGCCGTCCACCAGCTCACCATTCGGCAGGCGGGAGGCTTCGACATCGCCCGGCAGCACCACCGTCTCGCCGATACTGGCGCGGATACCGCCGCCGTTCTTGAGCGAGAGGACCACGTCCGGGTCGGTCTTCTGCGCTTCCGCAAGGTTAGCGTCCGCGGTCAGGTTGCCCAGATTGGTCTCCTGCGTCCGCACGCCGTCGGGGTCCATGGGATCGTCTTCGACGCCGGAGCGGTTGCCGTTCAGGAAGACGTTGGAGATGCCGAAGACATTTCCCTCGGCGGCGACGATCTCGGCTTCGATCGCATCGACGATCGCTTGGATCTCAGGATCGACCAGGCTTTCGGCGCCGAGATCCGCGACGCCCTGCGCGTCCGTCGCGAAAGCACCCGAGACCGACGCGTCGTAGGTTTCCTCAATGATGTTGCCGTCTTCGTCGAAACCGATGACGAGACGACCCACGTACTTGTAGGACCCATCCGTGTTCACCAGTGCGGTCGTCGTGCCGCCAGCATTGGCGATGAACTCCGGATACTCGCCCTGGACGCTGTCGCCGTCGCGCGGGCGATCGTCGTCGTCGAACAGCCGCGTGTTCGAGCCGCCACCGACGATGATGTCGACATCCCTCAGGCGTTCGGCCAGCGCCCGCTCGATGTCGAGATCCTGCATATGCGACAGCAGCACGATCTTGTTTAGCGCCGGATCGGCCGCGATGAGCGCGTCGACCTCCGCCTGAATGACAGCGGCGAGGGCGTCCAGTTCTTCCGCCGTGGGGTTCGCACCGAACGGCTGCGGGGCGGCGAGCACACCGCCAGGCGAGGCGATCGAACCGAGCGTCGGCGTCGTGGCGCCGACGACGCCAATGTTCTCGCCGTTGACGTCGATCACGACGGAGGACGTCACCGTCCCACCCATCGGCGTGCCGCCGCCGGCGACCTCAAGCGCGGCAAGCGAGGGATCGCCGGAGAAATCCAGATTGGCAGAGAGATAGGGCATATCCGTGCCGCCGAAGTCCTCTCCGAGGATGAGGGAGCCTTCGCCCGCACAACCGTCGATCAGCGCGGCGAGATCGGACGGGCCGTTGTCGAATTCGTGGTTGCCGAGCGCAATCGCCTGAATGCCAAGCTCGTTCTGGATCTGAATGTCCGCGATCCCCGCCGCGCCGAACGCGGCTTCGGAGGCGCTGAAGAACACGCCCGGAATGAACGCGTCGCCGGAGGAAAGGAAGAGCGTGTTGTCCTCTTCCCCATCGTCACCGAGATCTTGCGCCTTCAATGCGTTGACGACGGCGGAGAGGTTGGGCGCGTCAATGATTGCACCAGTGGAGGCCTCTTGGTCTGCGATATGCAGGAGTTCGAGCGTAAAGTCGGTCTCTGGAACGACAACGTCGCCTGTGGAGGGGTTGGCGGCGCCGAACGTCGGCAGAGCAGGGTCGGCGTCGAAGTCTTCGGCGGAAACCTCGGCTCCGGCTTCGTCGAAGACGGCGCCGTTGACGTCGACAGCGAAGAACGCGCCGTTGCCGCCGTCGCGGAAGATCAGTTCCGGCTCGCTGCCGATGAAGGCGAAGTCGATCCCGCCAAGCGCGACGCCGTAGAGGGGATCGCCGCCGACATCCGGCACGCCGATGGCGTCGAACACCGTCGAGATGCCGACAGACGACAGATCGGTATCCGAGACGCCGTCATCGTCCTGGTCGAAATCCGTCGAGCCAACCGCGCCGGTGAAGTTGTCCACCAGTGCCAGCGTGAAGGACGGGTTCTCCAGATCAGGGATCTCGACCGTGAGGATACCGTTGGCGTCGAACAGGCCCGAGACCGCCGTCGCGCGATCGACCGTTCCCGCCGAGCCTTCAGCGTCGCTCTCGATGCTCAGGACCCAGCCTTCGAACATATCACCCGCGAGTCCAGTCAGTTCGATGGTCTGCATCGCCGGATCCGCACCAGCGGGATTGGGCTGGAATTCACTGAAGATCGCATTCATTGGGGGGACTCCTGTCGGCGAAGTGCTCTTGGTAAGCACGCAGCGTCGCATAACGCGGCCCCGACCGATGCGTTCGCGACACTACAAGATCGCGACGTCTTCTTTAGAGTCCCATGACAGTTTTAAAGATGATTTGCGACAAGCCCTAGAACGCGAAGAACGTTCAAGTGCCTACTTTGAACTCTTTAGCTTTCTTGATAAGCAAACTAGAATCTAAAAATATCTCATGTTAAATGCTGCGCCCGCGTATTTGATCCTAGGGTGTGATAGTATGATCC
>JBCCSW010000091.1:0-12136 GCA_039199465.1 Pseudomonadota bacterium | reverse complement strand
GCCGCAAAGCTCTCGAAGCCGAGGAGGCGCGCGCGCTCCTCACGCAGGGCCAGGGTTTCGGCGATGATCGGCCAGTTGGTGTTCTCGCCCCGCCCCGTCCAGGCGCGAAAGGCGGTCTCGCGCAGGTCGCGCCGCGACCTCCTGCCGGGCGCGGGCGCGCGCCGGTGCCCAGACGCGCTGCAACAGGCCCTGCACGGCCCCGGGCGTCTTGGCCATCTGATCCGACAGCCGCCAGGCGGCAAAGTCCTCGAAGCCCAGCAGTTCGGCGCGTTCCTGGCGGAGCGTCAGCGTCTCGGCGATCACCGGCCAATTGTCAGCCTCACCCCGGCCGGTCCAGCCGCGGAAGGCCTGCTCGCGCAGGTCGCGCCGGGTCGAGAAGGCGAGGAACGGCTCGACCGATGAGCGCGACAGCGTGATGGCATAGCTGTCGGGCTTGCCGCGACGCCCAGCCTCGCCGCGCGCGGCGGCGATCAGCCAGTCGGGCAAGCCGTCCAGATCGCCCTCGCCAAGCCACAGCACCCAATCGGCCTCGTCCTTCAGCACCGATTGACCGAAGGCGGTACCGAGGGTTGCGAGGCGGGCGCCAATTTCGGCCAGGCGCGCCCGTCCGGCCGCGTCCAGCGCCGCGCCGGCCTTGCGGAAACGCCGCAACGCCAGCTCAAGCACACGGGCCTGCTCGTTATCCAGCGGTTCGGCCGGCACGGCATCGATGCGCGCATAGAGCTGCTCGTCCAGCAGGATCGCGTTGCGGTGATCCGAGAGCTTGGGCGCCATCTCCCGTTCGATCACCTGCAGTTCGGGTGAGGTGTGCGAGGCCGAGAGCGTGTAGAAAACCGACGCGACCTTGCCGAGAGCGCGCCCCGCCCGCTCCAGCGCCTCGACCGTATTGACGAAATCCGGGTTCGCCGGGTTGCCCTTGATCGCCTCGATTTCAGCCCGGTGCTCGGCCATGGCCTGGTCGAAGGCCGGCACGAAATGGCCCGGTTCGATCGTCGCGAAGGGCGGCAGTGCGTAGGGTGTCGTCCAGTCGCTCAGCAGCGGGTTGTCGCCCATGGCCCATCCTCTGTCGGCGCCTCTCGCGGCGCCATCGTGTTGCATGCGCATCCTGCAGGTGGCGCGGCGAGGCGATCAGTCCATGCCGGCCCGCGCCGAGGGCCGGGCGGACATGCGCCGGTACCAGGCGGTGAGGCGCGGCAGATCGCCCTCGACATCGCCGGGACGCGGCTCCTTGACGATGCGCATGAACTCGACGGCGACGAAGGCGGTGATGTCGGCGATCGTCAGGCGGTCGGCCACCAACCAGGAGCGCCCGTCCAGCCGCGCCTCCAGGTCGTTCAGATGGCCCCGGATCCGCCCACGATTGATCTCGCCCCAAGCCGGCACCTGATCCTCCAGCACGGCCAGGTGGCGGTTGGTGTGGCGAAAGCAGGCAGCGACGGCGGCGAACAGCCCGAACTCGACCCGGCGCTGCCACATCTCGATCTTGACGGTTTCGAGCGGCGAGGTGCCGGTCAGGTTCGGCTCGGGATAGAGCGCGTCGAGATAGCGGGTGATCGCCACCGTCTCGGTCAGCACCGTGCCGTCCGACAGCTCGATGGCCGGCACGCGCGGGGTGCCGACCTTGGCGAGGTAGTCGGGCGCCTTGTGCTCGCCCTTCATCAGATCGACCGTCCGCCGTTCGATCGTGACGCCCTTCTCGGCCAGCACGATGTTGACGCGGCGTGGGTTTGGGGCCCGGGGCTGGTCGAAGAACAGGACCGGCGCCGGCAAGTCGGACGCTAGGGTATCGGCGGTCATGGCGCGCTCCGGATGGCGGCGATGGCGGCGCTGATGTCAGCCATCGGGCTGACACCTAACTGCCGAAGGGGCATGCTGTCGATGCGGTGCCCCTAGGGCGCCCTGTACATGGGGCTCCAAGAATGCCCGTGACACGCCGAGTGTTTGTGTGTGAGCCAGCCTGAAGGTGTCGGTCCGTATGAGCCAGACAGTATGAGCCAGCCCGCATTCGCCCCCCGCCCTGCGGAGGCCGCACGTCACAGCGGCGCGCCCGCATGAGCCTGCATGCCCGCACCGTGGCGAGCTTCGCGCGCGCATTCCCGATGGCCTTCATGGTGACGGCGATCCTGCTCGGCGTCTTCGAGTCGCTGTTCGGCTGGGGCATCGGCGTGTTGGGCGCCATGATCCCGGTGCTGATCGCGTCGAACCGCGCGGCCGAGACCTATGCCGAGACGCCCGAGCGTCGCCCCGACGCGGCCGAGGCGTGGTGGCTCGCCGGTGAAATGGGCGCCCTCGCGATGGCGATGACCGTCATGCTGGTGCTGCTGATCGCGATCCCGGTGCTGATGCTCTCGGGCGGCAGCGCGGCGCTGGAGCGGGTCTCGGCCGCACTGGCCCCAGGGGCGCTGCTGGCAACCGCCGCCGCGGGGGCTGGGCTTGCGGTGCTGGTCGTGCGCGTCGCGCTGCCGATGCAGGTCGACGCCGCCCGCCGCCGCTGACGCCCGCCGCCGCTGACGCCCGCCAACCGTCGGCGCCCATCGGCGCCCGCCGACCGCGACCTTGCCGGACGGCGCGCGCCCTGCCATCACGCGGTCGAGCCAGCCATGAGGCCCGATGACCGTTCCCCCCACCCCGCGCGAGGCTTTCGCCCATCGCCATCTGCTGGGCATCGCGGCGCTTTCGCCAATGGATATCGTCGCGATCCTGGACCTGGCGCAGCATTATGCGGCGCTTGACCCGGCCGACGGGACCCATCCCCGCCGCTTGTCCGGGCGCAGCATGATCAACCTGTTCTTCGAACGCTCGACCCGGACGCAGGCGAGCTTCGAGCTGGCGGGTAAACGCCTCGGCGCCGAGGTGATGAACATGAACGTCGCCACCTCCAGCGTGGGCAAGGGCGAGACGCTGATCGACACGGCGCTGACGCTGAACGCGATGCGCCCCGATCTGCTGGTGGTGCGCCATCCCCATTCCGGCGCCGCCGCCCTGCTGGCCGAGAAGGTCAATTGTGCCGTTCTGAACGCGGGCGACGGGCGGCACGAGCATCCCACCCAGGCGCTGCTCGACCTGCTGACGATGCGTCGTCATTTGGGGCGCGCGCAGAAGCTCACGGTGGCGATCTGCGGCGACATCGCCAACAGCCGCGTGGCGCGCTCCAACATCCTCTGCCTGGGCAAGATGGAGAACCGCATCCGCGTCATCGCCCCGCCGACGCTGCTGCCCGCCGGTATCGGGCGCCTGGGCGTCGAGGTCTTCACCGAACTCGAGGACGGCATCGCCGGCGCCGACGTCGTGATGATGCTGCGCATCCAGACCGAGCGGCTGGAGGGCCAGGCCGTGCCCTCGCGGCGCGAGTACTTCCACCGCTACGGGCTGACGCAGGAAAAGCTGGCCCTTGCCGCGCCCCATGCCATCGTGATGCATCCGGGACCGATGAACCGCGGCGTCGAGATCGACAGCGCCGTCGCCGATGACGAGCGCCGCTCGGTCATCACCGAGCAGGTCGAAATGGGCGTGGCGGTGCGCATGGCGGTACTCGATCTGATCGGCGGTCGCGCCGACGCGACTTGACGTAGCGTCGACCCTCGTCGAGCAATAGAAGACCGTGGCCGTGACGCCGATCCGGCCCTCACGAGGAAAGTACGAAAACAATTGCGCCCGCCCGTTTCTCGCCATTTTTCCGACGCAGAGCCGTCGAGTGGTCGCCGTCCTCATTGGTTAATTGAAGACGACCAGTGGTTGTAGCCAGTCCTTCTGGTAGAAGCGGAGCGCGCGGGATGCAGGCGGTCGATGCCGTAGCGGCACAGCCGGGCAGCAAAGACCACACCGTGCAGAGCGAGGTCGCGCGGGTGGTCGAGCCAACCCTCGAGCCGGGCGAGCGGCTGCTCTGGTGCGGCCGACCCACGATGCGGCCGCTGATCGAGGGGCATGAACTGATCACGCCGCTCGTCAGCCTTGTCCTGGCCGCGGCGGTCTTCCAGGCGCTGACGCCGTCCATCGGCGAGGTGCCGGCGCAAGGCTCCGAGCCGATGCGGCTCTTGCTCGCCTCGATGATGGTCGCCTTCACGACGCTCGCGGTGTGGACGCCGCTCCGCAACATCATGCGCCGGCGTCGATCCTACTATGGCCTGACCGAGACGCGTGCGATCGTGGTCGAGCGCGGGGCCGGCGGCGCGGTGCGGTCCTTCCCCCTGGCCTGGGATGCGGTGGCCAATCTCCGCCTCGGCAGCAAGTCGGTCAGCATCATCTTCGAGCTGACCCGCGCCGCGCATTTCGAACGCGAGATGGGCTTCGAGCAGCTGGCCGACGGCATGGCGGTGTTCCGGCTGATCCGCCGCCTGCAGGCACGCTCGGCCCCGCGCAGCTAGACGGCCGGCCCGCGCCGGCCCGCTACACACCACGCCCTAGGCGGGCGCCGCCCGAGCGTGTAGGCCCACGGCCGGGACAGCCGCCGCGGGAGCGAGATGCGCACGATCTTCCTGAATGCCCGTCTCGTCGAGCCGCTCAGCCGCTATGACGGCCCCGGCGCGCTGATCGTGGAGGATGGCCGGATCGCCGGCCTTCACCACGGCGCGCCTGACATTTTGCCCGACGGCATGCGCATCGACTGTGCCGGCAAAGTGCTGGCGCCCGGCCTCGTCGACATGCGCGTCTTCGTCGGCGAGCCCGGGGCGCGCCATCGCGAGAGCTTTCGCTCGGCCGGCGCCGCCGCTGCGGCGGGTGGCGTGACCACCATGGTCGTGCAGGCCGACACCCAGCCGCCGCTCGACGATCCGGCCCTGGTGCAGTTCGCCATGGCCCGCGCGGCCTCCTCCACGCCGGTGCGGGTACAGGCGATGGGGGCACTGACGCGCGGCCTCGCGGGTCGCGAGATGACCGAGCAGCGGCTGCTGCTCGACGCCGGTGCCGTCGCGCTGTCGGATGCAGACCGTCCGGTGGGCGATACCGCCGTGATGCGCGCGATCCTCGCCTATGCCACCTCGACGGGCGCGCTGGTGGTGCATCACCCGCAGGATGCCGGCCTGTCGGCGCACGGGTGCGCCACCTCGGGCGAGTTTGCGACGCGGCTTGGCCTGCCGTCGGTACCCGCCGTGGCCGAGCGGATCGGCCTGGAACGCGACCTCGCGCTGGTCGAGGCGACGGGCGCCCGCTACCATGCCGACATCGTGTCGACGGCCGCCGCCCTGCCGGTGCTTGACCGGGCGCGCGCCGCCGGTGCCGACGTGACCGCCGCCACCTCGATCCACCACCTGACGCTGAACGAATACGACATCGGCGACTATCGCAGCTTCTTCAAAGTCGCCCCACCGCTCCGGGCCGAGGAAGACCGCCGCGCCGTCGTCGAGGCCCTGGCCGAGGGCCGCATCGACATCGTCGTCTCGGGCCACGCCCCCTGGGATACCGAGGCGAAGCGCCTGCCTTTCGAGGAAGCCGCCACCGGCGCGATCGCGCTGGAGACCTTCCTGCCGGCGATGATGCGCCTGGTGCATGGCGGCGCGCTCGACCTGCTGCGGCTGTTCGAGGCCGCCGCCCTGGCGCCGGCGCGGCGCCTGGGACTGGAGGGCGGTCATCTGAGCGAGGGCGCGCCCGCCGATCTGGTGCTGTTCGACCCCGCGGCGCCCTTCGTGCTGGACCGCAATGCCCTGCGCTCGAAATCGAAGAACACGCCCTTCGATCGCATGCGGATGGAAGGCCGCGTCATCGGCACCTGGATCGGCGGCGCGCGGGTGTTCGACGCGGCCGCCGAAGCCGCCTGAGGCCGAGGCGCATGCTGCACGACATCATGGCACCCGAGCGCGCCTTGCCCTGGCTGGCGCTCGCCTTCGCGGCGGGCTACGCGCTCGGCGCCCTGCCCTTCGGCGTGCTCTGGGCCAGGGTCTTCGGGCTCGGCGATCTGCGACAGACCGGCTCGGGCAATATCGGGGCCACGAATGTGCTGCGCACCGGCAATCGCGTCGCCGCCCTGCTCACGCTGATCGGCGACGGCGGCAAGGGCGCGGTGGCGGTGCTGCTGTTCCTCGGCTGGGGCGATCTGGCCGCGCAATCGGCCGGCCTCGGCGCCGTCATCGGCCACCTGTTCCCCATCTGGCTGCGCTTTCGCGGCGGCAAGGGGGTGGCGACCTTCCTCGGCATCGCGCTGGCGCTGCACTGGCCCTCGGGGCTTGCGATGCTGGCGGTCTGGCTGGCGGCGCAGCGGCTCACCAAGGTCTCGGCGCTCGGCGCGCTGGCGGCGGCCACGTCGGGGCCGCTGATCTTCTGGGGCTTCGCACGGCTCGAAGCGGTGCTGCTGATGATCCTGCTGGGCGCGATCATGTGGCTCACGCATCTGTCGAACATCCGCCGCCTGCTGAGAGGCGCCGAGAACCGTTTCTGACTGATCCTGCCATCCTAACCGGCGTTTAACCGCTGTGGCGGCTTCATGGCTCCCGCATGGGTGCGCGCAGCCAAGCGTGCCCGCGCAAGTGTCTGCGTGACTGACTGCGGAGTGCGTGATGGTCGATTTGAGTGATCCCGCCCCGGCGGGGACGACTGCCCCCTTGCCCGGTTTCAACCTGCCCGTGCCGACCGCCGGCATCGATGACGACGAGCGTCTGGCACGCCTGCGCCTGGCCCGCAGCGAAAACGTGGGACCGCGGACCTACCAGCACCTGATGGCGCGCTACGGCACCGCGATCCTGGCGCTGGCCGAACTGCCGGCGCTGGCGGGGCTCGGCGGCCGGCGCGGCTATGTCGCCTATGCCGAAGCGCTGGCGCTGGACGAGATCAGGCGGGGCGAGGCGGCCGGGGCGCGCATGGTGGTGATGGGCGAGGTCGGCTATCCGACGCGGCTCGGCCATATCGGCAGCGCGCCCCCCGTGCTCTGGATGCGTGGCGATCCGGCACGGCTGGAGGGGCCGGCGACGGCACTGGTCGGGGCGCGCAACGCCTCGGCGCTGGGCCTTCGCCAGGCGCGCCGGCTCGCCCGCGGCCTGGCCCTGTCGGGCGAGATCGTGGTCTCGGGCCTTGCCCGCGGCATCGACACCGCCGCGCATGAAGGCGCGCTCGCGGCCATGGAGGGTCAGACCTCGTCGCCGTCATTGGCCGTAGCGTATGCCGCAACCCCATCGGCGGGCGACGGCCCACCGGGTCAGCGAGCGGCAAGGACCGCCAGCGGCGCGGGCGACACCGGGGGCGGCGGCGTAGGCTCAGGCGGAAGCATGGTGCGCGCCGCGACCGCCGATACTGGCCAGACCGCGGCCGTGATGGCGGGTGGGATCGACGTCACCTATCCGCAGGAGAACGCCGAACTTGCCGAGCGTATCGTGGACACCGGCGGCGTCCTCGTCAGCGAATGCGCACCCGGCACGGTCCCCTCGGCCCGCCATTTCCCGCGACGCAATCGGCTGATCTCGGGTCTCGCGGACGGGGTCGTGCTGGTCGAGGCCGCGATCCGCTCGGGCAGCCTGATCACCGCTCGGACCGCCCTGGACCAGGGACGCGAGGTGATGGCCTGCCCCGGCGCGGCGGAGGATCCGCGCGCGGGCGGCTGCAACGCCCTGATCCGCGACGGGGCGGGTCTGGTACGCGACCATCGCGACGTGCTGGAGGCGCTGTCCACCATCCGCGCCCGCGGTCTCGCCGAACCGGAGGCGAGTTTCTTGCACTCCACCGCCGCATCGGCCGACGCGCCGAACGCAGCGCTCGACGACGGGGCCCTGGCGCAGCGGGTCTTCGAGGTGTTGGGGCCATCGCCCGTGCCGATCGACGCGCTCTGCCGTCTCTGCAACGCGCCAACCTCGGCGATGTCGCTCGCCCTCGTCGAGTTGGAGCTCGCCGGCCGGGTCCTGGTGATGCCGGGCAACGAGATCGCCGCCCTGCCTACCTGAACACGGCCGAACGGGCCGCCCCCCGCCGGCGGTCAGCGATGCCGGCGGCGCCGGACGCGGTGCCCCATTCGCCGGGGATACCGCCAACCCGTCGAAGCGGGGCGAGCGGCGTGTTGGCCCGGCCCTGCACCCCGAACACCATCCGCGGCCGTCGCATCCGGTCCCCTGGCGCGGCCGGGCTGGCGCCTGGCGACCGACATCCGGCCTGCTGCGTCATCCCGTCGGCACGCGCGTTGACAGGCATCGGAGGTCGCTCCATCTTCCCCGGCCGCGCCAGAGGGGCAGGGTTTGGGGAGCGATCATGGCCGTCGTCGTTGTCGAAAGCCCGGCCAAGGCGAAGACGATCAACAAGTATCTCGGCCCCGATTTCACGGTCGTCGCGAGCTATGGTCATGTGCGCGACCTGCCGCCGAAGGACGGCTCGGTGCTGCCCGACGCCGATTTCGACATGACCTGGGAGGTCGACGCCAAGTCCCAGAAACATGTCCGCGCCATCGCCGAGGCGATGCAGGGCGAGGACCGGCTGATCCTCGCCACCGACCCCGACCGCGAGGGCGAGGCGATCTCGTGGCACCTGCTCGAGGCGCTCCGCAAACGCCGCGCGGTGAAGAAGGACACCCAGGTCCAGCGCGTCGTCTTCAACGCCATCACCAAGAGCGCCGTAAGCGAGGCGATGAGCCAGCCGCGCGAGATCGACATGGAACTCGTCCATGCCTATCTGGCCCGCCGCGCGCTCGACTATCTGGTCGGCTTCAACCTGTCGCCGGTGCTGTGGCGCAAGCTGCCGGGGGCGAAATCCGCGGGCCGCGTGCAATCGGTCTGTCTGCGCATCCTCACCGAGCGCGAGATGGAGATCGAAGCGTTCCGGGCGCGCGAATACTGGTCGGTCAAGGCGGTTCTCGCCTCCTCCCGCGGTCAGGAATACGAGGCGCGGCTCACCAATCTGGCGGGCAAGAAGCTCGACAAATTCGATCTAGAGAACCAGACACAGGCCGAAATGGCCGTGCAGGCGATCAACAGCCGCGATCTGAAAATCCAGTCGGTCGAGGCGAAACCCGCCTCCCGCAACCCGTCCGCACCCTTCATGACCTCAACCCTGCAACAAGAGGCCAGCCGCAAGTTCGGCATGGGCGCACGCCAGACGATGTCCAGCGCGCAAAGGCTCTACGAGGCGGGCTACATCACTTATATGCGGACCGATGGTATCGACATGGCGCCCGAGGCGGTGACCATGGCCCGCGACGCGATCAAGGATCGGTACGGTGCCGAATACGTGCCCGCCCAGCCGCGCATGTACAAGAACAAGGCCAAGAACGCCCAAGAGGCGCATGAATGTATCCGGCCCACCGACATGGCCCGCGATGCAGCGAGCCTGAAAATCACCGATGACGATCAGCGCAAGCTGTACGATCTGATCTGGAAACGGACGTTGGCCTGCCAGATGGGAGGCGCGAGGCTGGAACGCACCACGGTCGACATCGGCAGCGATGACGGCCAGGTCGGCCTGCGTGCCACCGGTCAGGTGATCCTGTTCGACGGCTTCCTCCGCGTTTACGAGGAAGGCCGCGATGACGAGGTCGTCGATGATGATGACAAGCGCCTGCCGCAACTCAGCGAGGGCGAGAAGGCCGACAAACGCTCCGTCACGCCCGACCAGCATTTCACCCAGCCCCCGCCCCGCTATACCGAGGCGACATTGGTCAAGCGGATGGAAGAGCTGGGCATCGGCCGCCCCTCGACCTATGCCAGCATCGTTACGACGATTCAGGACCGCGGCTATGTGCGCAAGGACAAGAACCGCCTGATCCCCGAGGACAAGGGGCGACTGGTGATCGCGTTTCTCGAGAATTACTTCCGCAAATATGTCGGCTACAACTTCACCGCGTCGATGGAAGAAGAGCTGGATGACGTCAGTGCCGGCGACCGTGACTACAAGGACGTGCTGGGCCGGTTCTGGGCGGATTTTTCCGCCGCGATTGCAGAAACGTCCGAACTGCGCATCACCGAAGTGCTGGAAAAGATCAACGAGGTGCTGGAGCCGCACCTGTTCCCGCCGCTTGAGGATGGGGGCGACCCGCGCCTGTGTCCGAATTGCGGCGCGGGCCGTCTGTCCATGCGCACGGCACGCTCGGGTGGCGCGTTCATTGGCTGTTCCAACTACCCCGAATGCCGCTATACCCGCCCCTTTGGCCCCCCGGACCCGGAGGCCGAAGCCAGCGCGATCCCACCCGAGGGCAAGCTGCTGGGCGTCGACCACGGCGACGAGATCCGCGTGTTCAAGGGCCGCTTTGGTCCTTACGTGCAACGCGGTGACGTGACCGAAGAGAACAAGAAGCCGCCGCGCCAGTCGATCCCCAAGGATTGGGCCCCCGAAGAGCTGGAACTGGACCGCGCCGTCATGCTGCTGTCCCTGCCCCGCGAGATCGGGCCGCATCCGGAGGACGGCGTGATGGTCTGGGCCAATATCGGGCGCTACGGGCCCTATCTGAAACATGCCGAAAGCACGTCGGACCGCGGCGGCACCAATGCCAACCTTGAAGGCATAGACGAGGTCTGGACCGTCGGTATGAACCGCGCGGTCCAGTTGCTCGCTGAAAAACTGGCCAGCCGCGGCGGGCGCGGCGCCGCTGCCAAGCCGCTGCATGAGCTGGGCGAGCACCCCGAAGAGGGCGGCCCGGTGTCCGTGATGAAGGGCAAGTACGGGCCGTATGTGAAATGGGGCAAGGTCAACGCGACCATTCCCAAGGGCACCGAGCCAGAGGCTGTCACGATGGACATGGCCATTCAGCTGATCGCTGAAAAAGCGCCAAAGAAGAAGACGGCGCGCAAGAAAGCCGCGCCAAAGAAAAAACCGGCACCCAAGAAGAAGTCGGCCTGATCCCGGTGCGTGCCGGATGTCACCGGCATCCGGTGCATGACGGCCCGAACCGTCCACGCGAGTCACAATGCTCTGGACAATGGCGATTTTGCATTATATCGCACAAGTTTGAGCCCCTCGGCCAAGTGCCACTTGCGGTCATGACGTCGCGTTGACTTTGCGTCGGCATACCGTCACATACTGGCACGGACAGAAGGCCGCCTGCCTCGGCGGGACGATTGGGGATGCACATGAAAAAGATCTACGGTTCCGCGGCAGAGGCGCTGGACGGTTTGCTGTTTGACGGCATGTTCATTGCGGCAGGCGGCTTTGGCCTGTGCGGCATTCCCGAATTGCTGCTGGACGCGATCAAGGATGCCGGCACCAAGAACCTGACCTTTGCCTCCAATAATGCGGGCGTGGATGATTTTGGCATCGGCATCCTGTTGCAGACCCGCCAGGTGAAAAAGATGATCTCGTCCTATGTGGGCGAGAACGCGGAATTCATGCGCCAGTACCTCAGCGGCGAGCTCGAGCTGGAGTTCAACCCGCAAGGCACGCTGGCCGAACGGATGCGGGCGGGTGGCTGCGGCATCCCCGGGTTCTACACCAAGACGGGCGTGGGCACGGTGATTGCCGAGGGCAAGGACCACCGCGACTTCAACGGTGAGACCTACATCATGGAAGAGGGCATCTTTGCCGATCTCTCCATCGTCAAGGCGTGGAAGGCGGACGAGACAGGCAACCTGATCTTTCGCAAGACAGCCCGGAACTTTAACCCGCCGGCGGCAATGTGTGGTAAGACGTGCGTGGTCGAAGTCGAAGAGATCGTGCCGACAGGCAGCCTCGACCCCGATCTGATCCATCTGCCGGGCATCTACGTCCACCGCCTGATCCAGGGCGACCATGAAAAGCGCATCGAACAACGCACCACCCGCGCCGCGTAAGGAGCAAGGCCCGTGCCGGATACCGTTGAACAGCTGTTGGAAGACGACAAGTCCTTTGAGGGCTTCAGCCGCGCACAGGTCGCGATGGTCGTCACCAACCCGCATCTCCAAGACAACCCGATTGTGTATGTGAACCAGGCGTTCACGCGCAGCACCGGCTATGCACGATCCGCCACGATCGGGCGCAATTGCCGATTCCTGCAGGGCTCCGACACCAACAAGGCCGACGTGGACCGCCTGCGCGCGGGCATCGAGGCCGAAGAAAGCGTCACGGTCGACATCCTGAACTACCGCGCCAACGGCGAGCCGTTCATGAACCGGCTGATCGTGGCACCCGTGCAGGACGACGGGGGGCAGACCCAGTATTTCGTCGGCGTTCAGAAAGAGCTGCGCCAGAGCGAGCATTCCACCAGCGCCGAAGAGATCAACGCCCAGCTCATCGAAATCCAGAATCGTGTCGCCTCGGACCT
>JBCCSW010000090.1:0-12256 GCA_039199465.1 Pseudomonadota bacterium | reverse complement strand
CCTCGATCCAGGCCATGAAGCCGCGCACCGCGGCGAGATCGCGCCTGAGCGCCCGAGCGCCGAGCCCGGCGCGCCGGCGTGCCGCCATCCATGCGCGGAAGTCGCCGATACGCAGCGCGCCGAGCGTCGCCGGGTCCGGCGGGGCGCCCAAGTGGTCGGTCATGAAGCCCAGGAAACCGGCGACGGCGTTGGCATAGGCGTCGCGCGTCAGCCTCGCCCGCCCGCGCACGGCCGTCAGGTAGTCGAGCCATCTGGACAGCAACCGCCCGGGCCCTTGGGCCAGGTCGCTTGCGTTCTGGTTCGGCTGGCTCACGTGTCCTGGGGCGGTTGCCAGTCGGCCAGCAGACGTCCGGCAAGCCGCTCGGTCACAGCGGCCAGGAAGTCGAGCAGGTCGGTACCCTGGTCGGGCGAGAACCGCTCCGCCTCGCAAGAGCCGAGGGCAAGCAGCGCCGCCCCGTCCTCGAGATGCAGCGGCATCAGCGCTTCGGACGCGACGGCCTCCTGGTCGTAGATCAGGATCGCGGCGCGGTTGGTGGCCCGCAGCACGATGCGGCGCGGCGCTTCGGCGGGTATCACTGCCCCATCGCCCGGGGCATCCGCCGCGCTGCCGCCCGCCATATGGCTGGCCGCCCCACGGCTGCCCGCCGCACGGCTGCCTAACGCGCCGGCCTGCCCGTCCGGGGCGCCAGCGGCCTGCTTCGGCGCATGGCCCAGGTAATCGGCGATCGTGCCGCGCGGGACGACGACCAGCGCATGGCCGTCGGGGCCCAGCGTGTCGGCCGGTGCGATCTCGGCCACATCCGCCTCCACCACCAGCCGGGCGGCCTGGATGGCGACCCGGTCCGGCAGGCTGCGTGCCAGGGCGCCGGCCAGTGCCGGCAGGTCGGGCGCTGCAATCAGCTCCAGCACCGCCGCGTGCACCGCCTCGGTCGAGGCGACGTTCTCATAGGCGGCCGCCATCATGGACCGGTTGGCGCGCATCAGGCGCGAAAGGCGGGTCTCCAGCCGCTCCACCAGCCTGTCGCGCAGGTCGACAATGTTGCGGTCCAGCGGGCCGGTCGCCTGAATGAGTGCCCGCATCACCCCATCGTCGTCGAGCACGAGGCCAGGCTCGGCCAGGATCAGCGAGCGGATCAGATCGCGCTCCTCGGCGTCGAGGGCGATCGTGCCCTCTGACATCGGTGCCGCCCCTGCTGCGCGCCGGTCGGCCGCCGCGGTCTTGCCCGGGGGCGGTGTCGGGGAGCTCTGGTCGGTCGTCGTCATTCAGAGGATCTTCTGCCCGGTCTTCGCCCAATCGGCCAGGAACGCCTGCAACCCCTTGTCCGTCAGGGGATGGTCGGCCAGCTTGCGCAGCACGCCCGGCGGGACGGTGGAGACATCGGCGCCGATCTTCGCGGCCTCGCTCACATGGTTCACCGTTCGGATCGACGCTGCCAGGATCTCGGTCTTGAAATGATAGTTGTCATAGATCTGGCGGATCTCCGCGATCAGATCCATGCCGTCGAGGTTCATGTCGTCGAGGCGGCCGATGAAGGGCGAGATGAAGCTCGCGCCCGCCTTGGCCGCCAGCAGCGCCTGGTTGGCACTGAAGCAGAGGGTCACATTCACCATGGTCCCGGCATCGCTCAGCGTCTTGCAGGCCCGCAATCCAGCCCAGGTCAGCGGTACCTTGACGGCGATGTTGGGCGCGATCTGGGCGAGCTTCCGCCCCTCGGCGATCATCGCCTCGGCCTCGGTCGCCGTAACCTCGGCCGAGACAGGGCCTGAGACGACCCCGCAGATCTCGCGCGTGACCTCGATGAAATCCCTTCCCGATTTGTGGATCAGCGATGGGTTGGTGGTTACGCCGTCGACCATGCCGGTGGCGGCAAGGTCGCGGATTTCGTCGATATCGGCGGTGTCGATGAAGAACTTCATGGGGCGGCTCGGTCCCTGTGGCTCGGTGGCGCGCTGGCCGGGGGCTGCGCGGGTATCGCGGGGGCGGGCGGGAGCGCCGCGGCCACTGCCGGCCCGGCGTTTGCGTCTGCTCGCGGCGGACACTAGGCGAAAGCAGCGGGCCGCGCCAATGCCGTATGGCGTGGGGATGCCGCCTTGCGTACCCACCGCCGCCGCGGGCCCCGATCCTTCGCTGGACCAGGCGACCATAACGCCGCCGATCGTCATTGGCGGCCGGCTGGCGCGGGCGATGAAGGTTCAGAAACTCGGGATTTCCTGCCCGACGCTCTCTCCCGACCCGACGATGAAGGGTCGCGGGGCGTGAGCAGAGGTGGGCGACCAGCGATGCCGGACCTCCTCGGTCCCATCGGCAGCGGCGAGGCGCCAGGGTTGGCCGCCGCCACCCCTGGCATCTTTGGGCCCGGTCAGCGCGTCGGGGTGCTCGTGCCCATGCCCTTCGATCAGCCGTTCGACTATCTGGTGCCCGACGGGCTGAGCCTTGCGCCCGGCGATTTCGTCACGGTCGAGGTCGGGCGACGCAAGGGTCTCGGCGTCGTTTGGGGTCCGGGCGACGGCACTGTTGCCGAGCGGAAGCTGAAGCCGGTCGTCGGCCGGCTCGACATGGTGCCCATGCGCCCAGCGATGCGCCGCTTCGTCGACAGGGCGGCCGCCTACACGCTCACGCCGCTCGGCATGATGCTGCGCCTGGCGACCCGCGTCCCCGATCCCGGCGCGTCGCCGCGACAGCGGCGCATGGTCAGCCACGCAGGTGTCGAGCCTGCGCGCCTGACGCCCGCCCGTGCCCGTGTGCTGGATGCGCTGGCCGGCGCGCCCGGCGGGCGGGCCGCCCCGGCCGACCTGGCACGCGAGGCGGGCGTCAGCAGCGGCGTCGTCAAGGCCCTGATCGCCGCCGGGGCGCTGGTGGAGCATCTGGAGAGCGCCGAGGCGCCCTTCGCGCCACTGTTCGGGCAGGCTCGGTCCCAACGCCTCAGCACCGAACAGGCCGAGGCCGCGGCAGCGCTGGGCGCGGCGGTGACGGCGCGGCGCTTCTCGGCGACACTCCTCTACGGCGTCACCGGGTCCGGCAAGACCGAGGTCTATCTGGAGGCCGTCGCCGCCTGCCTCACCGCCGGGCGCCAGGCGCTCGTGCTGATCCCGGAAGTGGCGCTGACGCCGCAGTTCCTGGCCCGCGTCGAGGCGCGCTTCGGCGCCCGTCCGGCCGAGTGGCACCACGGCGTCGCCGGGCCGGAACGGCGGCGCGTCTGGCACGGCGTGGCGGAGGGGCGGGCGCAGCTGGTCGTCGGCGCGCGCTCCTCGCTGTTCCTGCCCTTCGCCGATCTCGGCCTGATCGTCGTCGACGAGGAACATGAGGCCTCCTTCAAGCAGGAGGACATGGTCTGGTACCACGCACGCGATATGGCGGTCTTGCGCGCCTCGATCGAGGGGGCGGCGGCCGTCCTGGCCTCGGCGACGCCTGCGCTGGAGACCTGGGCCAATGCCGAGGCGGGCAAGTACAGGCGTCTCAACCTGCCGCGCCGGTTCGGCGCTGCGCGGCTGCCGCGGATCCGTCTGGTGGATCTGCGCCGCACCAATCCGGGCCGCGACCGCTGGATCACCGCGCCGTTGGTCGAGGCGGTGGAGACGCGGCTGGAGGCCGGCGAGCAGGCGCTCTTGTTCCTGAACCGCCGCGGTTATGCGCCGCTGATGCTCTGCCGGGCCTGTGGCGCGCGCATGGGCTGCCCGCATTGCGATGCCTGGCTGGTGCAGCACCGGTTTCGCGCGCAGCTGGTCTGTCACCAATGCGGCCATGCCGAGGCGGTGCCGGAGGCCTGTCCGCAATGCGGCGAGTCCGACCGGTTGGCGGCCTGCGGCCCGGGCGTCGAGCGGCTAGCCGAGGAGGCGGCCGCGTTGTTTCCGTCGGCGCGGATCGAGACGCTGTCGAGCGATCTGACGCTTGGGCCCGCCGACCTGAAGGCGCGGCTGACCGCGATCGCCGAGGGTGGCGCCGACATCGTGATCGGCACGCAGATGGTGGCGAAGGGCCACAACTTCCCCAAGCTGACGCTGGTCGGTGTGGTCGACGCCGATATGGGTCTGCAGGGGGGCGATCTGCGCGCGGCCGAGCGGACCTTTCAGCTGCTCTACCAGGTGGCCGGGCGTGCCGGGCGCGCCGACCGGCCGGGCGAGGCGATCGTGCAGACGGCGAACCCCGACCATCCGGTGTTCCGCGCCATGGTGACGGGCGATGCCGAGGGGTTCTGGCGTGGCCTGGCCGAGGCGCGCCACGCCGCCGGCCTGCCGCCCTATGGCAGGCTGGCAGGGATCGTGGTGTCGGGCGAGGACGAGGCCAAGGTCGGGCAGGTCGCCCGGGCGCTGGGCCAGGCGGGCCATGTGATCGCCCGCGCCGGCGCCGAAGTGCTGGGACCCGCGCCCGCGCCCATCGCGCGCATCCGGGGCCGGCTTCGCATGCGGCTGCTGGTGCGCGCGCCGAAGGGCGTCGATCTGCAGGGCGCGATCCGCGACTGGCTGGGCGCGGTCGCGGTGCCGTCATCGGTGCGCGTGGTGGTCGATATCGATCCCCAGTCGTTCTTGTAGTTGAGCCATCCCGGGGTGCCTGACCGCACCGCCAGCGCAGCAGGCGTGGCGCCCACCGTCCCGTTTTGGATGCCGGCGTCGGCGGAGCCCCGGCGCCGAACCGGGATGGCCGTCCAGCGGGTCGCCGACGGGGTCTCTGAACGGGCCGCAACGGCTCGTCACGCGGCGCGGTCGGAGGCTGCTTGCAGGGCCGTTGTGGAGCCGCCGGCTGGTCTTTTCGGTCGGTGCCGCCGGAGCCTGTTCTCTTGCGCCGCAAAGGAGCCTGGCGGGCGCCGCATGCGGGTCTGCCGCGGCGTTTCCTGCCGATAGGACGCGGGTGCCTTAAACGGTCGCCATCCGACCGGAAAGTGGCGCTTGGAGGGGCTTTCAACCCGGTTGCACGGCGCAGGAGCGCGTGTTAGCCACCGCAAAAATCCCCGGCCGCGCGCCTGTGCGGCACCTGCCGACACGACCGCCCCAAGGCCTGCTTCATGCGCGCGGGGAAACTCGGAAAGGCCCGACGTGACCGACGCCCCCGCGACGACCGACGAGATCGCCGATCGCTACGCCACCGCGCTTCTCGACATCGCGCTTGAGCAGAAGTCCGCAGATGCCGTGGCCGCGGATGTCGCTGCGCTGGCCGGCGCGATCGACGGGTCGGCCGAGCTGCGGGAACTGCTGATGAGCCCGCTCTACCGTCGCGAGCAGCAGCAAGCGGGCCTGTCGGCCGTCGCCTCGGCGATGGGCCTTGGCGCGCTCGTCTCGAATACCGTCGCGCTGATGGCGTCCAAGCGCCGCTCGTTCCGCGTGCGTGCCATGCTGACCCGCTTCCGCCAGCTTCTGGCCGAGCATCGCGGCGAGGTCACGGCCGAGGTGGCGAGCGCCCGCCCGCTGAGCGACGCGCAGCGCGACGCGCTTTCCAAGACGCTGCGCAAGGCCCTCGGCCGCGACGTGGCGCTCGATCTCACCGTCGACGAGACGCTTATCGGCGGTCTTGTCGTCAAGGTCGGCTCGAAGATGATCGACACGTCGATCCGCTCGAAGCTGAACCGTCTGAAGCATTCCATGAATGAGGCCGGCTGATGGGTATCCAGGCGTCTGAAATCTCCTCGATCCTAAAGGAGCAGATCCAGAATTTCGGCCAGGAAGCTGAGGTCAGCGAGATCGGCCGCGTGCTCTCGGTCGGCGACGGGATCGCGCGCGTCTACGGCCTCGACCAGGTCCAGGCAGGCGAGATGGTCGAGTTCCCGGACGGCACGCGCGGCATGGCGCTGAACCTCGAGCAGGACAATGTCGGCGTCGTGATCTTCGGCGACGACCGTGCCATCCGCGAGGGCGACACGGTCAAGCGCACGAACTCGATCGTCGACGTGCCCTGCGGCAAGGGCCTGCTGGGCCGCGTGGTCGACGCGCTCGGCAACCCGATCGACGGCAAGGGCGCAATCCAGGCCGAGGAGCGTCGCGTCGCCGATGTCAAGGCGCCCGGCATCATCCCGCGCGAGAGCGTGTCGGAGCCGATGGCCACCGGCATCAAGTCGATCGACAGCCTGATCCCGATCGGCCGCGGGCAGCGCGAGCTGATCATCGGCGACCGCCAGACCGGCAAGACCGCCATCGCGGTCGACACCATCCTGAACCAAAAGAGCTACAACGACGCCGCCGGCAGCGACGAGAGCAAGAAGCTCTACTGCGTCTATGTCGTGGTCGGCCAGAAGCGCTCCACCGTGGCCCAGCTTGTCCGCAAGCTGGAGGAGAACGGCGCCCTCGATTACTCGATCGTCGTCGCCGCGACCGCGTCCGAACCCGCGCCGATGCAGTATCTCGCGCCCTATTCGGCCTGTGCCATGGGCGAGTTCTTCCGCGACAACGGAATGCACGCGCTGATCATCTATGACGACCTGTCCAAGCAGGCTGTCGCCTATCGCCAGATGTCGTTGCTGCTGCGCCGCCCGCCGGGCCGCGAGGCCTATCCCGGCGACGTGTTCTACCTCCACTCGCGCCTGCTGGAGCGTGCGGCGAAGCTGAACCCGGACTTCAAGTCGGGCTCGCTGACCGCCCTGCCGGTGATTGAGACGCAGGCCGGCGACGTGTCCGCCTTCATCCCGACCAACGTCATCTCGATCACCGACGGCCAGATCTTCCTTGAGACCGATCTGTTCTTCCAGGGCATCCGTCCGGCTGTGAATGTCGGCCTGTCGGTCAGCCGCGTCGGCTCGGCCGCGCAGACCAAGGCGATGAAGTCGGTCGCGGGCGCGGTGAAGCTGGAGCTTGCGCAGTATCGCGAGATGGCGGCCTTCTCGCAGTTCGCCTCCGACCTCGATGCCGCGACGCAGAAGCTGCTCAATCGCGGCGCGCGCCTCACCGAGCTGCTTAAGCAGCCGCAGTATTCGCCGCTCACCAATGCCGAGCAGGTCTGCGTGATCTTCGCCGGCGTGCAGGGCTATCTGGACGACATGACCGTGCCCAAGGTCGGCGAGTTCGAGCAGGCGCTCTTGGCCGAGCTGCGTAACAATCAGCAGGCGCTGCTGGCCGATATCCGCGACAACGACCGCAAGGTCGAGAAGGATCTGGCCGACAAGATCAAGACCGTCATCCAAAGCGTGAAGAAGGGCTTTTCCTGAGGGGTCGGGCGGCCTGCGCTGCCCGTCGATCGCGAAGGATAAGCTGAGGGAGCGCCGCGGATGCCGAGCCTCAAGGACCTGAAGAACCGGATCGAGAGCGTCAAGTCGACCCGGAAGATCACCAAGGCCATGCAGATGGTCGCCGCTGCGAAGCTGCGCCGTGCGCAGGAGGCGGCGGAAGCGGCGCGGCCCTATGCCGAGCGCATGAACCGGATGCTGGGCAACCTGGCGCTCGCCGCCAAGGACAGCCCGACGGCGCCGAAACTCCTGAAGGGCAGCGAGAGCGACGAGACCCATCTGCTGCTGGTTTGCACGGCGGAGCGCGGGCTTTGCGGCGGCTTCAACAGTCAGATCGTCCGCAAGTCGCGCGAACTGGTGGATGCGCTGATCGCCGACGGCAAGACGGTCAAGATCGTCACCGTGGGCAGGAAGGGGCGCGACCAGCTGCGTCGTTTCCACAGCGACAAATTCGTCGGCCATGTCGACCTGTCGGGCGTCAAGCGCATCGGCTACGAGAACGCGGCCGACATCGCCGAGGATGTGCAGAAGCGCTTTTTCGACGGCGAGTTCGACGTCTGCACGCTGGTCTATTCGCGCTTCAAATCGGTGATCAGCCAGATCCCCACGCCGATCGGACTGATCCCGCCCGAACTGCCCGAGCGGGAGGAGGATGCCGAGAGCGAGACCCTGATCTACGAGATCGAGCCGGACGAGGAGGCCGTCCTGGCAGAGCTGTTGCCGAAGAACATGGCGACGCAGATCTTCATGGCGCTGCTGGAGAACGCGGCGTCCGAGCAGGGCGCGCGGATGGCGGCGATGGACAACGCAACGCGCAATGCCGGCGACATGATCGACCGGCTGAACCTCGTCTACAACCGCTCGCGCCAGGCCGCGATCACCAAAGAGCTGATCGAGATTATCTCGGGCGCCGAGGCGCTCTGACGACGGAGAGGACACATGGCTGAAACAGGCAAGATCACCCAGGTCATCGGCGCCGTCGTCGACGTGCAGTTCGATGGCCACCTGCCCGCCATCCTGAACGCGCTGGAGGCCGACAACCAAGGCAACCGGCTGGTGCTCGAGGTCGCGCAGCACCTGGGCGAGAACACGGTGCGCACCATCGCGAGGGACAGCACCGAGGGGCTGGTCCGCGGCCAGGCGGTCAAGGACACCGCCGAGCCGATCAAGGTGCCGGTCGGCAACGCCACGCTGGGCCGCATCCTGAACGTGATCGGCGAACCGATCGACGAGAAGGGCCCGGTCGAGGCCGAGGAGTACCGCCCCATCCACTCGGCCGCGCCCGACTTCGCCGCACAGTCGACCGAGGCCGAGATCCTGGTGACCGGCATCAAGGTCGTCGACCTGCTCGCGCCCTATTCGCGCGGCGGCAAGATCGGCCTGTTCGGCGGCGCGGGCGTCGGCAAGACCGTGCTGATCCAGGAGCTGATCAACAACGTCGCCAAGGTGCATTCGGGCTTCTCGGTCTTCGCCGGCGTCGGCGAGCGCACGCGCGTAGGCAACGACCTCTACTACGAGATGATGGACGCGGGCGTCATCAAGAAGGACAGCCTGCCCGACAGCAAGGTGGCGCTGGTGTTCGGGCAGATGAACGAGCCGCCGGGCGCGCGGGCCCGCGTCGCCCTGTCGGGCCTGACGCTGGCCGAGCAGTTTCGCGACCAGTCCGGCACCGATGTGCTGTTCTTCGTCGACAACATCTTCCGCTTCACCCAGGCGGGTTCGGAAGTGTCGGCGCTGCTCGGCCGCATCCCCTCGGCGGTGGGCTACCAGCCGACGCTGTCGACCGATATGGGTGCTTTGCAGGAGCGCATCACCTCGACCAAGAGCGGGTCGATCACTTCGGTGCAAGCGATCTATGTGCCGGCCGACGACCTGACCGACCCCGCGCCGGCGACCTCCTTCGCCCACCTCGATGCGACGACCGTGCTCAACCGCTCGATCGCCGAGCTCGGCATCTACCCGGCAGTGGACCCGCTCGATTCGACCTCGCGCATCCTCGACCCCGAGGTCGTGGGTCGCGAGCACTACGAGGTCGCGCGCCAGGTGCAGTCGATCCTGCAGCGCTACAAGGCGCTCCAGGACATCATCGCGATCCTCGGGATGGACGAGCTGTCGGAAGAGGACAAGCTGACCGTCGCGCGCGCGCGGAAGGTGCAGCGCTTCCTCAGCCAGCCCTTCGACGTGGCGCAGGTCTTTACCGGCTCGCCCGGTGTGCAGGTGCCGCTTGAGAAGACCATCGAGGGCTTCAAGAAGCTCTGCGATGGCGAGGTGGATCACCTGCCCGAGGCTGCCTTCTACATGGTCGGCGATCTGGATACCGCGATCGCCAAGGCGGAGAAGATGGCCGAGGCGGCTTGATCGGGCGCCCAGGCACGATCTGCCCGGCGGCGTCCGCGCTGCCTGACATGGACCACGACCCGGCGGAGAACACATGGCCGAGACCATCCATTTCGAGCTTGTGAGCCCGTCTGCCCGCCTGGCGGCGTTGGACGCCGAGGCGGTCACCGTGCCGGCAGCCGAGGGCGATCTGACCGCGATGCCGAGCCACGCGCCCTTTCTCTCGGCGCTGCGCCCCGGTGTGGTGACGGTCAACGCCTCGGGGGGCGAGACGCGCTATGTAGTGACTGGGGGCTTCGTCGAGATCACCGGGAGCGAGGTCGGCGTGATCGCCGAGGACGCGGCGGAGGCCGAAAAGGTCGACGCCGCCTGGATCGAGACCCGGGCCGAGGCCGCCGACAAGGCGCTGGAAGGCCTCGCGGTCGAGGACGAGCGCTACCAGCCCGCAGCCCAGCTTGCCGCCGACCTGCGCCAGCTGAAGGACGTCCTGGGCGTTTGACGCTGGTCTGACGGCTGCCGCCGTCTCGTCTGCGATCCCGCCATGCCGCCCCTGCTGATTGTCGGAGCACGCTTCACTGACTGCTTGCTTTGATCCGAGCGCCCGAGCGTGCCTCGCGCGGACGCAACTGGCCACGATAGCTTTGCGACAGGCGGCGTCGGCGGTCAGGTTTGGCGAGGCAATCCACCATGCGCGGTGAGGTGATCCTAAGCGATCCTTCCCGCGTTCCGAGCCCTTCATGGCGGTCAATGCTGGCGGCGGTGTCCGGCGCGTACGGTGCGCACGCGACTGTTGACGTAAACGACAAGGTCTCTTGACCGGGGCCGGCATACCCGGCGCGCGCCCTCTCCCCACATCACGCCCATGCACGGCTGAACACCCGGCCGTGATCTGGACAGGAGAGACGCCATGAAGACGCTTGTTCGCAACGGCCTGATCACCTCGCTGCTGCTCGGCCTGCCGACCGTGGTCGAAGCTCGCGACGGCCACGACGCCCATGTGAAGATGCAACAGCAGTGGGCCGATGCCCGCGCCGGCAAGCCGGGCTATGAGAAACCAGCATGGATGCTCGCCCTATTCGGGCTTGAGCGGCAGGACCGGGACGTCGCGCTGAGCACAGCGCCTGTCGATGCTGCTGCGGGATCGAGCGGGGTCTCAGGCCAGTGACCGAAGGCGGCGGGTCACCGCACCCGCCGCCATCTCCGCCGCGCTTGCGCTCGGCACCCATCGGTGCCGGGATGGTCAGCGCAGATCAGGTGCCGCGCGATATTGTGGAGCCCACGACCCAGCCACCATTGCGCTTGAGAGCACCGCTACGGAGCATGCGATGCCGGAAGCAGGGGCAACGGGCGCCAAGATCAAGACGGGGCGTCTTGGTGAGGCGACAAACCCGATCGAACCGTCTCACGGAGCGCGCTGTCCGCTGCAGGCGTTACGTTGATGTTCCCTTGCGCGACCGCCGCGCGTCAGCGCGTCAGCAGGTCTTCGAACTCACGGAAGACGGCGCCATAGGTGTCGCGCTTGAAGGGGACGATCTTCACGATCAGGTCGTCAGGCGCCATCCAGGTGTATTCCCGGAACTCGCGCTCATGGGCGTCCAGGTCGATCTCGTCGTCGCCGCCGTCGAAGGCGATGGCGAACCAGCGCTGGGTCTGGCCGCGATAGCGCCCGCCCCAAAGCCTGCCGACCAGATGCGCGGGCAGGTCGTAGTCCAGCCATTGCCGGCTTTCCCGAAGCACGCGGACCGAGCTCGGTGGAATCCCCGTCTCCTCGGTCATCTCGCGCAAGGCGGCATCATGCGGGCTTTCGCCCGGGTCTATGCCGCCCTGTGGCATCTGCCAGGCGCCCGACGGGCTGTCCAGGCGCTGGCCGGCGAAGATCTTGCCCTCGCCGTTCAGCAGCATGATGCCGACGCAGGGGCGGTAGGGCAGCGCGGCGATATGGGCGTGACGATCGGCCATGACGGCGTCGCGCAGCCTCGCTCGCACTCCGCGCGTTGGCAGGGTGCGAGCGACGCGGCTTGGGCTCAGTTCTCGGCGGCGCGGTCGTAGACGGAGAGACCGGTGAGCAGGTCCAGCGCATAGGCAAGCTGGAAGTCCTCGGCCCTTAGTTTCGCCGTCGCCTCGTGGCGGGCACGTTCGGCATCGAGCTGCTCGCGCTCGGCATCCGACAGTGCCGCGCCGAGCGAGCCGCGGAGATCGGCCTCGGACCGGCGCAGGCGGCTGTTGCTCTCGCCCTCCGCCGCCTCGATCCGGCGCTCCTCCACCAGAATGTCGGGCTCGATGCCAAGCGCCTGGATCGAGCGGCCCGACGGCGTGTAGTAGCGCGCCGTCGTGAGCTTGATGGCGCCCTGATCGCCGAGGCGCATGATCGTCTGGACCGAACCCTTGCCGAAGGATTTGGCGCCCACCAAGATCGCGCGGCGATGGTCCTGCAGCGCACCCGCGACGATCTCGGAGGCCGAGGCCGAGCCCTCGTTGATCAGCACCACGAGCGGCTTGCCGTCGGTCAGGTCGCCAGGCCGTGCGTTCACACGGTCGGCTTCCTCCAGATCGCGGCCGCGGGTCGAGACGATCTCGCCGGCATCCAGGAAGGCATCCGACACCTCGATCGCCTGGCTGAGCAGGCCGCCGGGGTTGTTGCGAAGATCGACGACGAAGCCGACGAGGTCATCGCCCAGATCCTCCGAGATCCGCTCGATGCCCTCGGCCAGATTGCGCGCGGTCTGCTCGTTGAAGGTGGTGATCCTGAGCACGCCGACATTGCCCTCGGT
>JBCCSW010000089.1:0-12299 GCA_039199465.1 Pseudomonadota bacterium | reverse complement strand
GTTGCGCCTCCCTTTCCGGCGGCGCGCGCGGGGGCTATGTGGCGGGGCATGAGCGATGCGATGACCCCCCCGCCGATGCCGGCGACCAGCCCCCATGCGGGCGACGATGCCGTGCTGCCGTTCCAGCTGGACCGGACGCTGGTGCGCGGCCGTGTGGCGCGGGTGGATGCGACGCTGGACCATATCCTGAGCCGGCATCGCTATCCCGCGCCGGTGGCCGGGCTGGTGGCCGAGGCGGTGGTGCTAACGGCGCTGATCGGCCAGACGATGAAGCTGAGGTGGAAGTTCAGCCTGCAGGTCCGCGGCGACGGGCCGGTGAGGCTGATCGCCACCGACTATTTCGCGCCGCAGGAGGAAGGCGGCGTCGCGAACCTGCGCGCCTATGCGAGCTTCGACCGCGGCGATGTGGCGAGCTATCGCGGGGCGATCGGCGGTCGGGCGGGCTTCGCACTGCTCGGCCAGGGCATGTTCGGGATGACCATCGACCAGGGGCCGGGGATGACGCCCTATCAGGGGGTCACGCCGCTGGCCGGGGGCAGCCTGTCGGCGAGCGCGGAGACCTATTACGCCCAGTCGGAGCAGCTGGCGACGCGCTTCCATATCGAGGCGGCCGAGACGCAGGAGGCGGGCGGCGATCCGGCCTGGCGCGCGGGCGGCATCATGATCCAGATGCTGCCCGACCATGGCGGACGCGCGCCCGATGCGCCGTCGGGCGAGGAGGGCCTGATGACGGCCGACGATGTCGCCGCGATGGGCAGCCGGGCCGAGGATTGGGGGCGCACGGCGATCCTGATGGCCTCGGTCGAGACCCACGAGCTGGTCGGCCCGCTGGTCGGCCCCGAGCGACTGCTGTTCCGGCTGTTCCACGAGGAGGCGCCGCGGGTCTACCCGGCGCAGGCGGTGCGCTTCGGCTGCACCTGCTCGGCCGACAAGGTCCGTCAGGCGCTGTCGATCTACAGCCAGCGCGACCTGCAGACGATGACGACCGAGGCGGGGGACGTGACGGCGGACTGCCAGTTCTGCTCGGCCCATTACAGCTTCCGACCCGAGACGCTGGGCTTCGAGGCGGAGTAACGCCGCGTCGCCGGCGGCAGGCCCTGGCGAGAGGCGGCGGCGCCTTAGCGCTCGAGCGCGTCGATCAGGCCGATCTCACGGGCGATCAGGTATTTGCCGGCGTCCGTGGTGCCCGGCATGTCGGTCATCCGCTCGGGCAGCGGCGGGCGGAAGGGGTTGGCACCCGCCTCGCCCAGCGTCGCCTTGTAGCGCGCCGAATTGGTGGCGATCACCGCCTCCTTATAGGCCGAGAGCATCGCGCACATCTCCGCCATCCGGCTGGTGAAGTGGTCGGGCTGCTGGTTGAAGGCCTGGCTGTCGAAGAAGGTGCAGTCCAGATCGATCCGCGGCTGTCTGGCGGCCTGGCGGATCGCCCTCTCTCGCTCGCGCGTTGCGCGCAGGCCCCCCATCGCGCGGTAGGGCGTGTTGGGCAGTGCCTGTTCCTGATGCAGTGTCGCCGTGGCTGGCGCTTCTTCCGCCGCAGCCGAGACCGGCGGCAACACAACGAACACGCCGCCCAATACAAGCGCGGCAAAGGCACCACCGAGAGCGGCGAGACCTCTCACATTGCGTCGTACTGAATCCATTTCGTGATCCTTTGTTGCGTGCGCATCCCCTCACACGCGCCGTTCAAATACTAGCCTCGATCTGTGTCACAAATCTGTCAATAAAGTCGCACTGCACAGCGCATGAGCTCGGTGGGCGCATGAGACCATAAAGCGAGCAACCGGCGCGACTGCGAGGCGGCGTGCGCGCCAGCCTCGCGCCACGGCGGTCGCATGCTCGAAGGCTGCTGGGTATGGATCTCGCATAGCGCGCCGCGCCGCGGGGGACGCGCCTGTCTTGGGACGGCAGTGGCGGGCCGAGGATGCTTCTTGCGGGGTGCCGGGCGGTGCCGACCGCATTGCGGGCCATCGCCCCCGATGGGTCGGTGCGGCGTGGCGGCAGTCAGGCAGCGTTGGCGATGCAGGCGGCGAGGAGCGCATCCACCTCGGCTTCGCTGGTCGCCCAACTGGTGACGAAGCGCGCTTCGACGCAATCCCCGGGCACCGGGTCGGCATAATAGGCGGCGCCTGCGTCCTGCAGCGCCCGATGCAGGCCGGACGGCAGGCGGGCGAAGGTGAGATTGGCGCCGGGCGGCGAGACGACTTCGATCCCGGCACGCGCCAGCCCGGCGCGCAGGCGCGCCGCCATGGAGTTAGCGTGGGTCGCGAGGTCGAGCCAGAGGCCGCCGTCCAGCCATGCCTCCATCTGTGCGGCGACGAAGCGCATCTTCGAATAGAGGTGGCCGGCGCGCTTGCGCCGAAGCTCAAGCTGCCAGACGAGGTCGGGCCGCGCCTCGGGCTCGAAGACGATCACCGCCTCGGCCGCCAGCGTTCCGCATTTCGTCGCGCCGAGGCAGAGGATGTCGACGCCCGCGCCATGGGACAGCGCCGTGGGGCTGGCGCCGGTCGCGGCGACGGCATTGGCGAAGCGGGTGCCGTCCATCTGCACGGGCAGGCCATGGCGGCGCGCGATGGCGGCGAGGTTGGCCACGTCGCCGGGCGTGTAGATCGCGCCACGCTCGGTCGCCTGGGTGATCGACAGCGCGCCCGGCTGGGCGTTGTGCACCACACCCCTGCCCGATCCGGCCAGCCGGTCCGACAGCGCGTCTGCATCGATCATCGCCTGGGCGCCGTCGACATGGCTGAGCTTGGCACCGCCGGTATAGAACTCGGGCGCATTGCACTCATCAACCTCGATATGCGCGATGTCGTGGCAGTAGATGGCGCCCCAGGGCGGGCAGAGACCGGCGAGCGCCAGCGCGTTGGCGCCCGTGCCGGTGGACATCAGCAGGACGCGGGCACGCGGCGCCTCGAAGATCTCGCGGATCAGCGCCTCGACCCGCGCCGTGGCAGGATCGTTGCCATAGGGCATCGCCGGGCCGTCATTGGCCCGGGCCAGTGCCGCCATGACGGCCGGATGGGCGCCCGAGGCGTTGTCGGAGGCGAACATCATGGCCGTTGCCCTCCCCGGCAGGTCGCCTTGGCGGGATGCGTCAGCGCGCCGTCGCGGTCAAGGCCGATCGGCCCCCACCTCGCTCGGCCGGGCGAGTGCACCGCCGACGACCCCGCGCAAGCGTTCCTCGAGCCTAAGCACGAGCGGCGGCAACAGGATAATGACCGGCAGGAAACCGATGACCGCCGCTGTCGTAATCTCGAAGCCCGCGACCTGGAGGCCGAGGCAGAGCGCGTAGGAGGGCAGCAGCGTGAGCGAGGCGATGGCGAAGGCGAGCGCACGTGCCAGCGGGTGCGGCGGCGCCTTGGTCGGCAGCGAGGCCGACAGACCGCGATGGCGCGTCGCGCCCGGCTGAGCCGACGGCCCGGGCGCCCCCGGCTGCACGGCTTCGTCGTTATGGTCGACCATCCTCACTCCCCATCAGGCGCGCCCCGCCCAGTCTCGTCGAAAAGGGTGATGTGGTCCTCAAGATCTTCTTCCGCCACCTCCCACTCCGGGATGGTGCGACCTTTTACGCTGTGACCGGCGCGCGCAGGGCTGTCGGGGTCGCCGGTCAGCAGCGGATGCCAGTCGGGCAGCGGCTCGCCGAAATGCAGCCGGCGATAGGCGCAGGTGTCGGGCATCCAGCTCGCGGCCTCGGGCAGGGTCGCGGGCGTGAGGACGACGCAGCCCTCGACCAGGGTCTGGCGGAGCGCGTACTGGCCGCAGCGGCAGGTGTCCGGGTCGAACAGCCGGCAGGCGACGTCGGTGTAGTGCACGTCGCCGGTGTCGGCGTCCTCCAGCTTGAGGACGCAGCACTTGCCGCAGCCGTCGCAGAGCGCCTCCCACTCCGCCCCGGTCATGGCGGTGAGGGCCACATCCTCCCAAAAGCGCGGGCGGAGCGGCGCATCGGCCTGCGGTCGGTTGCGCCTGCGTCTCGACATGCGAGCCTTAGCCATGGCGTGGCGGATAGGCGATGCGGTGCCCGAGCGCCAGCCCCGTCTGTTCTACGCCCGCCTCAGCCCGGGCCGCGGGGCCAGAGGCGGGTCGCCAGGCCGTTCAGCCGGGTACCCGGCGCATACCAGGCGACGATCAGCGCCATCGGGATGCCCGACAGCGTCAGGACCGTCAGTACGGCATTGGGCGCGAGGCCCACTGCCGTCAGGATCGCGGCGACGATGGCCGAGAAGACCATGAAGGACGCGTCGACCACGTTCGAGGCCGCGATGTACTGGCCGCGGATCGCGGGCTCGGCCTCGGCCTGCAGAACGGCGTTCAGCGGCGTGACATAGAGCCCCGCAAAGGCCGCCAGCAGCGTGAAGTCGATAGCCACGCGCCAGCCGGCGGCCGAGGCGAAGAAGGTCGCACGGTCGACCAGCTCACCAGCATTGGCGGCGGCGACCGCGGCGGCGGGCGTGGCCATGTAGAGCTCGACCGCCATGATCGCCATGCCGAGGGCGCCCCAGGGCGGCACGTCCAGCGCGCCGCGGCCGAGACACAGACGCTCGGCCGAGATCGCGCCCAGCGCCACGCCGACCGAGAAGGCGGCGAGCAGGACGGTCAGCACGCCCTCGTCGGCGCCCAGGATCTCCTTGGCGTAGGCGGGCAGGAGCGACAGGAAGGTCGCGCCCAGGAACCAGAACCACGAAATGAACAGGATGGTGCGGAAGGCGGGCGGGTTGGTGCGCACCCGCGCGACCAGCCGCCAGATCGCGCGCGGAAACACCCAGTCGACCGGCTTCAGCACGGTGCCCGGCGGATGCGTCGGCCCGGCCGGCGGCGCGAACAGCGAGGCGATGAACCCCAGCACCGCGATGGTGACCACGAAGACCGAGACGATCAGCACGCCGTTGTCGGTCAGGATCAGCTCGTTGCCCATGATCGTGCCGACCAGGATCGCAATGAAGGTCGAGCCCTGGACCAGGCCGTTGCCGCCGATCAGCTCGCGCCGCGACAGGTATTGCGGCAGGACAGAGTACTTGATCGGCGCGAACACCGCCGACTGCGCCCCCATCAGGAACAGCACCAAGTACAGGAACATGATGTTCTGGGTGTGATAGCCGACGACGGCGAGGCACATCACCACGATTTCCCAGCCCTTCACGCATTTCATCATGAAGGCCTTGTCGATGCGGTCGGCGATCTGGCCGGCCGTCGGCGTAATGATGGCGAAGGGCAGGATGAAAAGGCCCGAGGCGATGATGCCGAGCATGGCGATCGACATGTCGACCTCGGCCGCGAGACGGTAGGTCACGAGCGCGACGAAGGCCTTCTGATAGACCTGATCGTTGAAGGCGCCGAGGAACTGGACGAGGAAGAGCGGCAGGAAGCGCCGGGTGCCGAGCAGGGCGAACTGGTTCGGCGCGCCGCGCTGGGCCGCAGCCGCGCCGGGCGCGCCGGTCGCGGCACCGCCGGCGGTGCCGTCGGTGCTGGTCCCCTGGGTGGCTGTAGCCGCGCCGGTCGTGGCGTCGGGCGCGGTATCTGAGGCGGTATCTGATGCAGTATCGGGGGCGGTCATCGCTCTGAATCCGATCTGATGCGGCCGGCGGGTTGCTGCCGGCATGGCTTAGGCTAGGGCCGCTGGACCTCCCACGCCAGTCCGACGCGACGTTTGGCCGGGCCTCAGCTCAGGCACCCGGCCGTGTCGGCCGGGGCGGGCCGGCACGGTCAGGCGGCGTCGCGCTGGGCGCGCGCGGCCTCGGCCGCGGCAAAGCGTTGCTCGGCCTCGGCCAGCAGTTCGGGCGGCGCATGCTCGCGCACCAGGGCCATGGTCGCGCCTTCGATGCGGGTCTCGACCTCGTCCAGGAAACTGTCGAAGGGCATGCCGGGCGGGATCGGCTCGAGGAACTGGATCGCGCCGGTGCGTCCGGGGTATTTGCGCCATTCGCGTCGCGGCCAGATCGTACCGACCGACGTCGCCACCGGCACGACCGTCGGGTTCAGCCGGGTATAGATATGCGCGACGCCGCGGCGATAGCGCTCGCGCGCGCCGAGCTGCATCAGCGTGCCTTCGGGATAGATCATCATCGGCCGGCCCTCGGCGAAGGTGCGCGCCGTGCCCTCGATCGTCTGCTCGGTCCGGTTCTGGGGACCCTGGTCCACCGGCACCAGCACGATGCCGAGCCCGTTCAGGATCGTGCCGAAGAACGGGTACTTCGCCAGCTCGGCCATCGCGACCGCGCCGGTGTTGGGCATCAGCGCGCCGAGCAGGACGACATCCATCTCGGACTGGTGCTTCGAGACGAACAGGACGTCGCCGCTTTGCGGAATATTCTCGCGGCCGCGGACCTGGACCGTGCCGCCGAGGATCACGTCGACGGCCCGCAACGTCGTCTCGCCCCAGTAATTGAGCACGCGGTGCATCGCCTCGCGATCTTTGCGGCGCGCGAGCCACCAGACGCGCGCGGCGATCACCGTGGTGAAGGCGTAGAAGAACAGGTTGAACAGGATCGAGCGCATCGGCTCCTCGCATCAGGCCGGCGGCGGGCCTCTGCCATCGACTGCCCTGCACGTTGCGTCAAGGGTCGTCCACTGCCGGGACGGACGGGTTTCGCGGGGCGAAATGCCGTCCGGGACAGGCCCGGCCGCAGCGTCGGCCTCGTTCGCTGTCAGGCTGCGATATGGGCACGGCGCGGCCCGGCGCCAGCGTCGGCGGCTCAGGCGTGGGCGCCGGCCAGGATGTCGCGGGCCTCGGCGCTGTCGCGGTCCATCTGCGCGATCAGCGTCTCGGCATCGCGATAGGCGGCCTCGCCGCGCAGGAAGGCGACCAGTTCGACCGCGATCGGCGTGGTGTAGAGATCGCCCGAGAAATCGAACAAATGCACCTCAAAGTTCGGCGCGTTGATGCCGAAGGTCGGGCGCTCGCCGATCGAGGCGACGCCGTCATAGGTGCCGGCATGCGCGCCCTCCAGCACCACCACGCGCGCCGCGTAGACGCCGAAGGCCGGGATCACCTGCATGCCGAAGTCCAGATTGGCGGTCGGGTAGCCGAGCGTGCGGCCGCGCTGGTCGCCGCGGATGACGGGCCCGGTGACGGCATGCGGCCGGCCGAGGATCGCCGCAGCATCCGCCATGCGCCCGGCCTGCACCGCCTGGCGCGCCGCGGTCGAGGAGAACAGGCCCGTCGCGGCGTCGCCCTCGCCATTGACGGTCTGGCTCCGCTGGTCATTGGCCTCGGCGGCGATCTCAGCCGAGGTCTCGTCGCCGACCAGCGGCAGCACGGTGACGCCAAAGCCCAGCGCGCGGCCGAGGCGGCTCAACATGCCGGGCGTTCCGAGACGCCCGCGGCCGAAGCGGAAATCGGCACCGACGGTGACATGGGCGATCCCCAGACCCGACGACAGGACATCGCGGGCGAAGCTGGCGGGCGACAGGCGATGGAGCCGCCCATCGAAGGCCAGCACGGCGAGCCGTTCGACGCCGAGGAGCGCAAGCTGTCGCGCGCGCTCGGCATCGGTGGTCAGGCGGAAGGGCGCGCTGTCGGGGGAAAAGACCTGGCGCGGATGCGGCTCGAAGGTGACGACGCCGAGCGCTGCGCCCGAGGCGGCCGGCCGGGCGGCCCGCGCGCCGGCGATCAGCGCCTGATGGCCACGATGCACGCCGTCGAAATTGCCGAGCGCTACGGTCGCGCCGGCAAGGCAGGGGCGGCCGGTGGCCGGATCAGGGACAAGACCGTCAAAACGGAGCATGGCGCCGGGTCGCCTCCGGGACCTCAGGGACTGACGGTTTGGGATGCCCCGGCGGATGATGGGGCGCAAGCCGCGAGCGTCAGGGGGCGACGCCGCGTCGCCATTTCTGTTGCCATGGCGGGCGTTGCGGACACGTCGGCCAGGTCGACAGGCCGATTGTCGGCGGGAAGCCGGCGCGGCCTCAGTCGAAGCGGCGCGAGGGGGCCAGCACCATCGCATCGCCCTTGAGCACGGGCTTGCCCTCGACCGCGCAGGCGCAGTCCAGCGTGACCCGGCGCTTGGCGTGGTCGATCGCGGCGACCGTCACCGAGGCCTCGACCGTGTCGCCGGGCCGCACCGGGGCGAGGAATTTCAGGTTCTGCCCCAGATACACGCTGCCCTGTCCCGGCAGTTGCCCGCCGATCACCGCGGACAGGAGCGAGGCCGTCAGCATGCCGTGGGCGACGCGGCCCGCGAAGATCGTCTGCTGGGCATAATCCTCGTCCAGGTGGACGGGATTGCGGTCCAGCGAGATGTCGGCGAAGGCGCGGATGTCGTGGTCGGTGATCGTCTTGGAGACCGAGGCGGTCATGCCGATGGCGATCTCCTCGATACAGACCGAGCGCGGCATCGCGTTGTGGATGTGCAGCTGATCGTCCGGCATGTCGCGCGCCTCTATCACCACATCTGCCCCGGAGAGCCGGTGCAAACCACCGCCAGCGGGTGCTGTTGCGGTGCAGTATAGTGCTGATACGCTCAGGCGGCAATTATCTTGCGCACGAAAATTGCGCTACGAAGGTGTCGTGCAGTCTAATGCTGCGCGAATTTTCACGCTCAGCGCAGGCGGCCGATGGCGTAGCGCGGCGCCTTCCCCTCGACATCCAGCAGCGCGGCGAGGCGTGCGGGGTCCGGATGCTCGGGATCGGGATGGCTGTCCGAGGCGCAGGCGGCGGCGGCGATGCCGCCGGTGACGAACAGCGCGTCGATGCCCTGGCGGGCCGCGCCGTCGATGTCGTGGTGCAGGCTGTCACCCATGGCGAGGATGCGCGAGCGCGCGACCGGACGGCCTGCGGCCTGGTCGATCATGGCGAAGGCGGCATCGTAGGACGGGGGATGCGGCTTGCCGTACCAGACAACCTGCCCGCCCGCCTCGGCATAGCGTTCGGCGATGGCGCCGGCGCACCAGAGGCGCGTGTCGCCGCGGTCGACGACGATATCGGGATTGGCGCAGATCACCGGCAGGCCCCGCGCCTTCCAGGTGGCGATGCGCGCGTCATAGGCCTCGGGCGCCTCGGCCTGGTCATCCTCGAACCCGATCAGCAGCACGGCGTCGGCGGCATCGGCGCCGACCGGCTGCAGGCCGAGATCGCCCAGCATGTCGAGATCGCGGTCCGGGCCGACGAAGGCGAAGGCGCGGCCGTGGCGACCCTCGCGCATGGCCCGCTGGCAGGCCTCGCCCGAAGACATGATCCCGTCATGGGTGTCGGCCGGCGCGCCGATCGCCCGGAGAAAGGTCGCCACGCTGCCCGAGGGTCGCGGCGCGTTGGTCAGCAGCACGACGGTGCCGCCGCGGGCACGAAAGCGGCGCAGCGCCTCGACTGCCGGCAGATAGGGCTGCAGGCCGTTGTGATAGCAGCCCCACAGATCGACGAGGAGCGCATCGTAATCGCCCGCGACGGCGTCGAGGCTGTCGATGATGTCGGTCATGGGGAAGTGTCCGCTGGGCTTGCGTTCGTGGGGCGCTGGCGGTCGGAGGGCCGGGCGAGGATCTACCGTTCCCGGCCCGGGGGCACAATCGCCGGTTCGTCGAAGAACGCGCGAGCGGCGTTTTCGTTGCGTGCCGCGGCTCTTCCGCGCTTTCCGAGCCGAGGGTGTGGCCGGGGAGCGTGACCTCCTCAGCGCATCTGCCGCTCGGGCCGGCCGCGCCAGAGAGGGCGGACCAGCAGAAAGCCCCGATAGCCAAGCTCGGCAAGGTGGCGCAGCGGCCAGCGGTCGACCAGACGCGCCAGCCAGCGCGTGCGCTCGATACTGCGCCAGAGGGCGATGAAGCCCGCCGCGCCGTCCTGAAGCCGCCCGTCGCGGGTGCGCACGGTGAAGCGGTTCATCAGCGTGGCGCGGTCGACCTCCGCCGGCAGCAGGCCGTCGGGGGCGCTGGTGACGTCGACCCACTCGATGGCGCCGCCGCCCTGCATGCGCTGATACATGGTCACCTCGCGCAGGCAGACCGGGCAGCCGCCGTCGTAGAACACTGCCCGGGCCGCATCGCCGGCGGCCGAGGCGCCCTGTATCGCGGCCGATGGTCCTTCGATCTGGTCCGTGCTGGTCATCATCCGTCACCTTGTCCCTTGCTGTGCTGACAGATGGGTGCATCCGGTCGACGGACCATGGGGCGGGCGGGGATGCCGCATGCCACAGGGCGGGATCGGTGGATTTCGGCGCCCGACGCAACGTCATGAGGGGCCTAGGGCCGTCTGGCGACACGGCGTCGCTGGACAGGGCCGGTCGGGCAGGTCATGGGCAAAGGGACGGGTGGTCGCGACCAGCGCGCCCGACCGACGGCCCGAAGGCGTTGCGGCGGACGGAGAGCATGATGGCCGAGGACGAGAGCCACGACGGGATTGGCGCCCCGCCGCTGATGCCGCCCGCCCTGATGCCGGGGGTGCCGGCCGCCGCCGGCTGGCTTGGCCTCTCCGGTCTGATCCCGTTCCTGGCGCTGGCGCTGCTGCTGATCTTCGATCTTGGCCCCGGCGACCGGCTCGCCGGGCTTCTGGCCAGCTATGGCGCGGTGATCCTGTCCTTCATGGGCGGCTGCCGCTGGGGTTTCGCGGCGGCGGGGGCCGGCGCACCGCCCGGCAGCGAGACGGCGGCGATCCGCTATGCGATCTCGGTGCTGCCCGCGCTCTGGGCCTGGCCGGTGCTGGCGCTGGACGATCCGTGGCGGCTGGGGCTGCTGGCGCTCGGCTTCCTGGGGCTGTTGGCGGCCGATGTCGCACTGGTCAGGGATGGCGGCGCGCCCGAATGGTGGCCCGCGATGCGCTGGCCGCTGACGCTGGGCGCCGCCGGCGCGCTGCTCGCCGCAGCCCTCGCCGTCTAGCGGCCTCACTCGCGGAGCGGGGTGGTCGGCTGTTGTGCACGTGGTTCGTTCAGATCTGCTGAGGGCGCCCGGCCGGCGCGCTGCCGTTTAACGGGGGCCGTGTAGGGGGCAGTTCCTGGCCGCCAGCCACGCGCTAGTTCTCATCGGGACGCTCCGCCCAAGCCGACACTGTGAGCGTCTGCGGAACGGCAGCGCCTATCCAGCAAGCGACGGCCGAACCGTCGGTACCTTTAGAAGTGGACCGAGCGGGTTTCGGCCGGGACAGGCGTCGGTGGCGAGAACTTCGTGAGGTCGATGCCATCGACCGCCGTCTTGTACTCGTCGACGGTTGGCGTGCGGCCCAGGATGGCGGACAGCACGACGACGGGGGTGGAGGCCAGCAGCGACTCGCCGGTCTTCTCCTGGGTGTCCTCAACCACGCGGCCCTTGAAGAGACGTGTCGAGGTGGCGAGCACCGTGTCGCCCTTCGCGGCCTTCTCCTGGTTGCCCATGCACAGATTGCAGCCTGGCCGTTCGAGATAGAGGATGTTGTCGTATTCGGTGCGCGCGGCCGTCTTCGGCGCGAGATCGTCGAACTCGAAGCCCGAATACTTCTGCAGCACCTCCCAGTCGCCCTCCTCCTTCAACTCCTCGATGATGTTGTAGGTCGGTGCGGCGAGGACCAGCGGCGCGTTGAACACCACCTCGCCCTCGGCCTTTTCGATATTGCGCAGCATCTGCGCGACGATCTTTACGTCGCCCTTGTGCACCATGCAGGAGCCGACGAAGCCGAGATCGACCTTCTTGCGCGCGCCGTAGAACGAGATCGGGCGGATGGTGTCGTGGGTGTAGCGCTTGGAGACGTCGGGGTTCTGCACGTCCGGGTCGGCGATCATCGGCTCGTCTATCGCATCCAGGTCGACCACAACCTCGGCCACGTATTTGGCGTTGGCATCGGGCTTCAGGGCGGGCTTCTCGCCCGATCTGATCTCGGCGATGCGCCGCTCGGCGATGTCGATCAGGCCGCGGAGCATCTGGGCATCGTTGTCCATGCCCTTGTCGATCATGATCTGGATGCGTGAGGCGGCGATCTCGAGCGACTGGATGAGCGTCGCATCCTCGGTGATGCAGATCGAGGCCTTGGCCTTCATCTCCGCCGTCCAGTCGGTGAAGGTGAAGGCCTGGTCGGCCAGCAGCGTGCCGATATGCACCTCGATGACCCGGCCCTGGAAGACGTTGTCGCCAAACTGCTGGAGCATCTGCGCCTGGGTGGCGTGGACGACGTCGCGGAAGTCCATGTGATCGGCCATCCGGCCCTTGAAGGTGACCTTGACGGAGTCCGGGATCGGCATCGTGGCCTCGCCAGTGGCCAGCGCCAGGGCGACGGTGCCGGAATCCGCCCCGAAGGCCACGCCCTTCGACATCCGCGTATGGCTGTCGCCGCCGATGATGATCGCCCAGTCGTCGACCGTGATGTCGTTCAGCACCTTGTGGATGACGTCGGTCATCGAGTGGTAGACGCCCTTGGG
>JBCCSW010000088.1:0-12308 GCA_039199465.1 Pseudomonadota bacterium | reverse complement strand
GTATTCGAGTACACCCAGGTCGCTATTCTTCTCGCTGCGCTGGCGGCATCGCCGTTCTATTTCTGGGCGCAGTATCGCGGCCGGGCCTACGTCATGTCGCGCATCCGCTGGCGCGGTATCCGCTTCGGCATGGATCCGGGCGCGCTGCGCTACATGGCCCTGTCGATGCTCTGGTTCGTGGCGACGATCGCGACGGCCGGCATCCTGTATCCGTACATGCACTTCAAGCAGTCGCAGTTCATGGCGAACCGGTCCTACATGGGCTCGCTCCGCGTCACGCAGGAGGGCAACTGGCTCGGCTTTCTAAGCTATTGGATCTGGTTCTACATCGTCGCCGGACTGATCTTCCTGTTCGTCTGGGGCATCTCCGAGGAGATGAAGCTCGGCGGCGAGGGGATCAGCCTGATGATCAGCCTGCTGTTGTTCCCCGCCGGCCTGATCTTCTTCATCATGCTGGTGAACTATCAGGCCGGTGCGTTCCGCTATCTGTGGGACAACCGCAGCGTCGGCGGCGTGACGATGGAGTGCGATCTGTCCAGCGGCGCGCTGATCGGCCAATACATCAAAGGGTCGATCACGACCTCGATCCTGACCTCGATCTTCGGCTCGATCGGCGGCCTCATCTTCCTGTTCGGCGGCATCTGGCTGACCTCGCTCCTGATGGGCGACCAATCGATGGAGGAGGCGTTAGGCGTCTTCGACAGCCTCGTGTATTCCGACGACGACTGGCCGCCGCTGTTCACGCTCTGGGCGTTCATCCCGGCAGCCGTCGGGGCGTTCCTCACCTACATCATGGGCTTCGCCGTCAGCTACGGTTTCACCCAGGTGCTGGTCATCCAGCCCATCCTGGCGATGAAATGCGACTCGATCCTGCTGCGGAACCCGGGCGCGTTCGAGCGGGCGAAACAGCGTTCGAAGCAAGATGCGGGCGATGCATCGGGCTTCGCCACCGCACTGGGCGTGGATGTCGGCGGCGGGATCTAAGGGCGCAGACCGCGAGGGACATCGTGAGGGGAACCGCGGCATGACCGCATCGCCGGAATACGAGACGCTGGAGGGCCTCGGCCGCTATTTCGATGGCCAGTCGGCGCGCAGCCAGGAGGTGATCGTCGGCTTCGGCAAGCGCTCGATCGTGATCTTCCAGCATGGCGACCAGGCGATCGCGCACTGGCCGCTGGGCGCGCTGCGGGCGACGCGCGGCGGCGGGATCGGCGAGCTGACGCTGGTGCCCGGCCATGACAGCGAGGAGCAGTTGATCATCGACGATCCGACGATGATCAAGATCCTGAGGAAGGTCTGCCCAAACCTTAATCGCGGGCCGAGCGGCGCGGGCGGTGCGCGCAAGGCGCTGATCTGGGGCGGGGTCGCCGCAAGCTCGGTCGCCGCGATCGTCTTCGTGCTGATCCCGGCGATGGCAGTACAGCTCGCGCCGATGATCCCCTACGAGCGCGAGCGGGCCATCGGCGACGTCGTCGTCGCGCAGCAGGCCGCGCTGATGGCGCGCAGCAGCCGGTTCGAGGACGGGATCTGCGACGGGCCGCGCGGGCTCGCCGCGCTCGCCAAGATGACCGAACGACTGCAGCCCCATTCCAATATCGACCGGCCCATCCAGATCGACGTGATCGATACCGGCATGCCGAACGCCTTCGCGGCGCCGGGCGGGCGGATGGTGCTGTTCAGGGGCCTCCTGACAATGGCGGAGTCCCCCGAAGAAGTCGCCGGCGTGCTGGCGCATGAGATGGGGCACGAGCTGCATCGCGACCCGATGGTCGGCTATCTCCGGCAGGCGGGGACGACCGGCGTGCTCTCGATGGTCATCGGCGACGTGGTGGGGGCTGGCATCTTCGCGACGGTCGGCGATGCCGCCCTGTCAGCCAATTACAGCCAGATGATGGAGCGCCGCGCCGACGACGAGGCGATCCGGATCCTGCAGGAAGCGGAGCTGCCGACCCGGCCCTTCGGCGAGTTCTTCGTGCGGCTGCGCGAGGAATTCGGGGAGATGCCGGCGGTGCTGCAGTTCCTGAGCACCCACCCGACCAGCACGTCGCGCGCCGAGAAGATCTTCGCCCGGGAAGACCCGACGAACTACACGCCGGTGCTGACCGACAGCGAGTGGGTCGCGCTGCAGAATATCTGTTCCGAGACGTTCTGACCCGTCGGTCTCATGCCAGCATGAACTGCGCGTCGGCGTGCAATGGGCCGACCGGTGCCGCGACCCCCTCGGCCTCGAGCTGCAGCAGCGTCGCCAGCACGTTGCGCGCGGCGGCACCGATCAGGGCGGGCGGCGTGTCCGTGTAGAGCCGTCTCGCCAGAAGGGACGCGTCGGCCGGGCCGTCCGACAGCGCGGCGATCAGCGCGGCGCGGCGCGTGTCGCGATGGGCGCGGTGCTCGGCGATCAGCCGTGCCGGATCGTCGACGACAGGACCGTGGCCCGGCAGCAGACGCGCGCCGGGCATACCCTCGACCAGGGCGGCGAGGCGCTCCAGCGTCGCCATCTGCTGGGCCATGTCGCCGTCGGGCGGCGAGACCAGCGTCGTCGACCAGCCCATCACCGCATCGCCTGTAAAAAGCGCCGCCCGGTCGGGCAGGACGAAGGACAGATGGTTCGAGAGATGGCCCGGGGTGTGGATCGCTGCCACGCGCGGCGCACCAACCGGCAGCCAGCCTGGGGCGCCGCCGTCTTCGGCAGGCCCGAGCGCGTCGCCGATCGCGATATCGGGCATAAAGGAGAGATCCGCACCCTCGCCACCGCCGAGCGGAGCGCCGGTCGCGGCCAGCGCCTGCATTTGCGCGCTCCGCCCCCAGCCATGCCGACCGGCGGCGATCACGGGCGCGCCGGTCGTCGCCTTCAGCCGCGCGGCGCCGGCCGTGTGGTCCAGATGGGTATGGGTGATCAGGATCGCCGCGATGCCCGGCGGCCCTGACAGGGCGGCAAGAGCGGCGAGATGGCCCGGGTCGTCGGGCCCCGGGTCGACCACCAGGCGCGGCCCCTGCTCATCCGCCGCCGCGACGACATAGCTCTGCGTGCCGGTGAAGGTCATCGGCGACGGGTTCGGCGCGCTCAGCCGCCACACGCCCGGCGCCACGATCTCAGGCTCACGGCCGGCCTCGGTCATCGCAGCCTCACCCTTGCGCACAGGCCCGCGGCGGCCTAGGGCCGTCGGCATGGCAGACCGAACGTCCCGCCTCAAGCGCCTGATGCCCCGCAGCCTGTTCGGCCGCGCGCTGTTGATCCTGGTCCTGCCGGTGCTGCTGCTGCAGATCGTCGTCTCGACCGCGGTCGTGAACCGCTTCTATGACGGCATCACCACGCAGATGGCCGGCGACGTGGCGCGCGAGCTGGATTTCCTGGTCAACGCCATCGACTTGGCCGGCGACGATCAGTCCGCGCGCGAACTGATCGCTACGCTAGAGCGCCCGCTGGACATCGCACTCACCCTCGAGCCCGATGGCGAGGTCGAGCCGCAGGCGCTCCGCCGCTTCTACGACGTCACCGGCGGCATTATCACCGAGACGCTGAAATCCGGCGTCAGCCGGCCGATGACGCTGGACCTGATCAGCGTGCGCAAGGCCGCGGTCGCGCGGATCCTGACCGGCCACGGCGTGCTGCGCGCCGAGATCGCGCGCGGCTCGCTCGGCCCGTCGAACCCGCATCAGCTGTTGGTGCTGACCAATGTCGCCGCCGGCTCGCTGGTGATCATCGCGGTCCTGTTCCTGCGCAACCAGGTGCGTCCGATCCGCGAGCTGGCCGCGGCTGCGCAGGCCTTCGGTCGCGGCGTACGCGTGCCCTTCCGCCCCTCGGGTGCCGAGGAAGTCCGCCGCGCGGGCCACAGCTTCCTGGATATGCGCGCGCGCATCGAGCGGCAGATCCAGACGCGCACCGACATGCTGTCGGGCGTCAGCCACGACCTGCGCACGCCGCTGACGCGCATGAAGCTGGCCGTCGCGATGATGCCGGATGAGCCGGAGAGCACCGATCTGGCGCATGATCTGACCGAGATGGAGCGCATGCTGGACAGCTTCCTCGCCTTCGCGCGGGGCGAGGCGGGCGAGCTAAGCGTGCCCGTCGACGCCGCGGCGCTGAGCGCCGAGATCGCCGCCGAGGCCGAGCGTCTGGGCACCGCGATCGGGTATGAGGCCGTGGTCGAGCCCGCCGCCGAAGGTGCTACGGTCATGCGCCGGCTCTCGGTGAAGCGGGCGGTGACGAACCTCGTCGATAACGCGCTCGCCTATGGTCGCCGGGCGACGCTCACGCTGCGCCAGACCCGGCGGACGGTCGAGTTCGTGGTCGAAGATGACGGCCCCGGCATCCCGGCCGCGCAGCGCGAGGACATGCTGCGCCCCTTCACGCGGATGGACGAGGCGCGGGGCCAGGACCGCGGCGGCGTGGGCCTCGGCCTGTCGATCGCGCTGGATATCGCGCGGGGGCATGGCGGCGCGCTGGTTCTCGACGACAGCCCGACATTGGGGGGCTTGCGCGCGACCCTGCGCCTGCCCCGCGCCAGCGCGCCCACGGCCGAGGTCGTCCCGGCACCCGCCACCGCCCCGCAGGCCGGGGTTATCACCGGCAGCGCCGCATCGCGCGCCTGAGCGTCAATGCATGCGCTGGCCGGGGGCGACCGCGCTGTCGGGCGCAATCAGCACGATCCCGCCCTCGGCATCGCTGACGCCGAGTGTCAGCACCTCGGACATGAAAGGGCCGATCTGGCGCGGCGGGAAATTGACGACCGCCATGACCATGCGCCCGACGAGGCTTTCGGCCGTGTAATGCGCGGTGATCTGGGCCGAGGTCTTGCGCTCGCCGATCTCGGGGCCGAAGTCGATCCAGAGCTTGAAGGCGGGCTTGCGCGCCTCGGGAAACGGCTCGGCCCGCGTCACGCGCCCGGCCCGGATGTCGACCTTTAGAAAGTCATCATAGCTGATCTGGTCGGTCATCGGCCCCTCCCTCTGCAGGCAGCACATAGCCCGTCTACGCCCGACAGGCCAAAGGCCCACCGGCCCCGGTGGCGGCAGGCCCGCGTCGGCGCGACGCCGTCACGACGTATGATGACGGCCCGGTCTGGCGGAAGCCCCCGAGAACCCGCAAAGAACGCCCTCAAATGAAGCCCCCAGGCACGGCGCGAGGTCGTGGGCAGGGACACGCGGGTCGGGGCGAGGATGCAGACGCAAAAACGCCCCACCGGTCGATTCCGGCGGGGCGTCTTGTACAGCGGGCTGGCGCAATGGCCGAGGCCGACAGAGGCGCACTAGCGGCCCATGGCGTCCGGGCGGGATGCCCGGCGCAGGATCACTTCGCGGGCTGCAGCTTCTCGACGGCGGCCTGGAACTCGGAGACGGCCTCCTCGAAGCGCGCCTTCAGCACCTCGAACGCCTCGTGGCTGGCCTTCTGGCTGAGCTCGGTCAGCTCCTGCATGTCCTTCACGGCCTTCTCGAAGGCAGTGCGCACGCCGTCCAGGTTCTTCTGGGCCTGCTCGGCGGTCATCGGCTGACCCTGCATGTCGCCCATCATGTCCTTCGCCTGCGCCATGCTCTCTTCGACCAGCGCGAGCTGACGCTTGTAGACCGACTGATAGCCGGCCATGGCAACCTTGTTGGCCTCGATGGCGGCATTGAGGTTTTTCTCATGCGCCTTCACGACCACGTCCATCGCCGGAAGGTTCGACGTGTCGAACATCTTCTCCAGCTCGGGCATCTTGAACATTTCCGACATCTTCTCGAAATCGGCGAACGGGAATTTGTCCTGCATCATCTTCGCGCCTCCAGTTGCGGTCATTGCGAGGCGGCGCCCGAAGCGCCGTCGAACGTCATATTGTGCAGCGCACAAAAAACGTCAAGGAGAAAATTGTGCGGTGCAGCAGAAACGCCATAGCATGCCGTTTCGCGGGCCTCTCGGCCGCGCGAGCCCGGCCACCCCGCATCAGCCATCGGCTAGTGCTTTGGAACGGGCGGCCGCAGCAGCAACTGTAGCGCGCATCAGCCCCGGCAGGCTAGCCATAAGCACCTCCAGACCGGCCGCCGTGGTGCCACCCGGGCTGGTGACGTTAATCCGAAGCTGCTCGGCGCTCTCGGGCGAGCGTTCGGCCAGCGCGCCGGCGCCCGAGACGGTCGCACGCGCCAGCGTCATGGCGAGCGGGCGGGCAAGCCCGGCTGCCTCGCCCGCCGCGGCCATTGCCTCGATCAGGTGGAAGACATAGGCCGGGCCCGACCCCGACAGGCCAGTGACGGCATCCATCTGGTGCTCATGCTCCAGCCGCACGACCGCGCCGACCACCGACAGCAATGCCTCGGCCCGCGCCAGCCCGGCCTCGCCGGCGGCCCTATTGGCGATGATCGCGCTGATCCCGTGGCCGACGGCGGCCGGCGTGTTCGGCATCGCGCGCACGACCGGGGTGCCCGCGCCGAAGGCGTGCTCGAAGGCCGCGATCGGCGTGCCGGCGGCGATCGAGAGCATGAGCGTCCCGCCACCCCCGAAGCTCGCCAGCGTCGGCAGCGCCGTCTGCATCATCTGCGGCTTGACCGCGAGCACCGCCACATCGGGCGCGCTCGGCGTCGCTGGGTTCAGGGCTAGGCCCTGGTCTGCCAGATCGACCAGACGTGCGGCCGGATGCGGCTCGATCACCTGCACCGCGCTCGGGTCAAGGCCAGCGGTCAGCCAGCCCTCCAGCATCGCGGTGCCCATCTTGCCGCAACCGAGCAGCAGCAACCGCCCCGCCGCCTCGGCCACCGGAAGTGCCGTTACCGTCATTCGATCCCTCCCCGTCAGTCAACGCCCGGCCCCGCCTACGCGCAGAGCGGGCGCAGGATGGCCCAAAGCGCCCTGCGGGCCCGTGCGATGTCGATGGCAAAGAGCCGCGCACCGGCATCCCGGCACGCGGCCCAACGACGAGATCGCGGGTCTCGGCTGCCCTAGGCGGTGCCGTAGGCGTCCTCGATCACCAGCTCAAGCGCCTCCTCGGCCCGGTAGCCGGCGAAGGCGCAGGACTGCACCGCGGGATAGAAGCGTTCGGCCAGCGCCAGGGCGGACAGTACCATATGCTCCACCTGCTCGGGCGTGGCGGCGGCGCCGCCCGCCAGCGTCAGCCCATACCGGAAGGCCACCACCTTCTGATCGGCCCAGAGCGAGAAGACCCCGTGCCAGAGCCGGTCGTTCACCTGGCTCAGCAGACGGGCCATCTCCTCCTGGCGCTCGGCATCGACATCGATGTCGAAGGTGCAGATTATGCGCAGCATGTCGTCGCGCTCGGACCATGTCAGCGACACGGCGTAATGACGCCAGGCGCCTTCGATAGACATCGCGATCTGATCCTCGCCGACACGGTCGAAGTCCCATTTGGACTCCTCCGCAAAGGTCTCGACGATATCGATCGGGTGAAGGTCTGTGTTTTCGAACAGGCGATCTACGGCCGACATGGTTCAATGCCCCTACTGCTCCGGCGCCTCGGGCAGTAGGTCCCTCAGCACCAAGGGTTGCCATGGGTGGCTTAAGTTTTGTGTTCCACCCATAGATATGGTGGCAGACGCCGGCGGGATCACAAGCACAATTCTAGGATGGCGCAAAACCGTCATACGCCATCGCCTTCAAGGCGATGTCCCGAAATGGACCGGTCGGCTGCGAACAGTCTGAAATAGAAGCCCTTAGCCAGCGCCGCTTTGGTCCTTGTTGAGCGCGGCTTCCAGGGCCGCCACACGCGCTGCGAGTGCTTCGTTTTCCTCGCGGGCTTTCTGGGCCATCTCGCGCACGACGTCGAAGTCTTCTCGTGCGACCAAATTCGAATCGCGCAACCATTGGTCAAGCGAGGATCTGATCGCGGCATGCGCCTCTTCGCGCGCGCCTTGGGCGATACCCGCCGCATTGGTCAGCAATTGGCTGAGGTCGTCGAGCAGGGTCGAACGGGTCTGCATGCGCCGTCTCCTTCGCGCGGCCGGCAATGTCGGCCTCGGCTGCGGTCGGTATGGCCCGGTCCGGCGTGCCGGCGCAACCCGTCATGCGCCCCGCCAAGACGCCACCGTGGACGCCGGCTCGACGCAACGCCATCGCATGCGGGACGGCGGTCTCGACACACGAAGGCCGGTGGCGGCTTGTGATTGACTTGGCACCCGTCCTAAAACGGTGATGCGTTCTCGCTTGCCACAGAGAAGTCGCCGTGCTCGCGCTGCCGTTCCCGCAGATCGATCCAGCCCTGTTCACGATCAGCGTGGGCGGGATGGAATTCTCGCTCCGCTGGTATGCGCTGGCCTACATCGCGGGGCTGGTGCTGGGCTGGCGGGCCTGCGTGTTCCTGATGAACCGACCCCGCCTCTGGCCCGGCGAACGGGCCCCGATGACCCCCGACACGCCCGAGGCGCTGCTCACCTGGATGGTGATCGGCGTGATTGCGGGTGGCAGGCTTGGTTTCGTGCTCTTCTATAACCCCCTCTACTACCTGCAAAACCCCCTGGAGATCCCGGCCATCTGGCAGGGCGGCATGTCGTTCCATGGCGGCTTCCTGGGCGTGATCGTCGGCCTTGTCTTGTTCTGCCGGCAGCACCGCATTCCGCTGCTGCAGGCCGGTGATGCGATCGCGCTGGCGGCACCCTTCGGCATCCTGTTCGGCCGCCTCGCCCACTTCATCAATGGCGAGCTCTGGGGTCGACCGTCGGACGTACCCTGGGCCATGGCCTTTCCCGCGGCTGGGCCCGAGCCGAGGCATCCAAGCCAGCTCTACGAGGCCGCGACCGAGGGCCTGATCCTGCTGATCGTGATGTGGTACCTGGCCCTCGCGCGGGGCTGGCTGAAGACACCGGGCGCTCTGATCGGCGTGTTCTTCATCGGCTACGGCGCCGCACGAACTTTTGTCGAGAACTTCAGGCAGGGTAACCTGGAATTCGTGACGCCGGACAATCCGATCGGCCAGGTCATCCGCTTCGGCGCGGGCCCCGAGGCGATGGGTCTGACCATGGGCCAGGTACTGTCGCTGCCGATGGTGGCGATCGGCATCGGCTTTCTCGCCATCGCCGCCCGCCAGGCGCCGGGCCAGCCCGCGCCTGCGCCGCATGACTGAGCCGGGAATGGCTGGGCCCGACATGACCGACCCAGGAACAAGCGGCCCTGAGACGACCGAGACGCCGCTCACCCGCGAGCTGCGCAGGCGCATCCGGGCGGACGGGCCGATCAGCGTGGCGGACTTCATGGCCGCGGCGCTCGCCGATCCGGCGCATGGCTACTACACGACCCGCGATCCGTTCGGCGCGACCGGCGATTTCACGACGGCGCCCGAGATCAGCCAGATGTTCGGCGAGGTGGTCGGCGTCTGGATCTCGGGGTTCCTGCGCGCGACCGGAGAGGGCGCAATCCTGGCCGAGCTCGGCCCCGGGCGCGGCACGTTGATGGCCGATGCGCGGCGGGCGGTTCCGGCGCTGGGCGCGCTGCCGCTCTGGCTGGTCGAGACCTCTGACGTGCTGCGCGCCGCCCAGGCCAGTCGCCTGCCCGAGGCGACATGGGCGGCGAGCCTGGACGAGCTGCCCGAGGTCCCGACGCTGATGGTCGCGAACGAGTTTCTGGACGCCCTGCCGATGCGCCAATACCTCGCCACCGACGGCGACTGGCGCGAGGTGCAGGTCGGCGTCGATGCCGAGGGGGCGTTGCGCTTCGGGCTGTCGGGCCCGCTGCCGGCCTTCCGCGGCGTCGCGGGTCCGCCGATCGATGGGGCGTGGTGCGAGATCAGCGCAGCCGCCGACGCGACCATCGACGAGACGGCGCGTCGCATCGGCAGCCATGGCGGCGCGGCGCTGTTTATCGACTATGGCTACGACATCAGCGACCGGCCGGCGGGGCCGACGTTGCAGGCGCTGAAGGGCCATGATCGTGCCGACCCGCTGGCAGCGCCGGGCCAGGCCGACGTGACGTGGCTGCCCGATTTCGACGCGCTCGCGACGCGCGCCGCCGCCGCACCGGGTGTCGAGAGCTATGTCACCTGGCAAGGCTCGTTCCTGACCGAGATGGGCATTGGCCAGCGGGCGGCAGGGCTGGCGGCCGCCGCGCCGGGCGAGGCAGACGCCATTGCCGACGCGCTGGAGCGGCTGGTGATGGCCGATGCCATGGGCGCCCAGTTCAAGGCGATGGCGATCCTGCCGTCGGACTGCCCGCAACCGCCGGGCTTCGCGCGCAGTGCCTGTCCCGAGCGGCCGGGCAGCGCCGGACAGGATGACTAGCATCGCATGACCGACCCCGCGGCTCCCGCCCCCAACGACCGCTCGCGCCCCACCCGGATCGAGGCGGCGACCCTCGACGGTGTCCGCCACGGCTTTTTCACCCGCGAGGGCGGCGTCTCGACGGGGCTCTATGCCGGGCTGAACGCCGGCCAGGGATCGGGCGACGACCCGGAGGCCGTGACCGAGAACCGGCGCCGGGTCGCGGCCACACTCGGCGCCGCCGCGCTGGTCTCGGCACGCCAGGTGCATGGTCGCCAGGTGGCCGTGATCGAGGCGCCCTTGGACCGCAATGCCCGACCCGAGGCCGATGCCATGGTGACCGACCGCCCCGACATCGCGCTCGGTGTCCTGGTGGCCGACTGCGCCCCGGTCCTGCTGGCCGACGGCGAAGCTGGCGTGGTCGGCGCGGCCCATGCTGGCTGGAAGGGCGCACTCGCGGGCGTTACCGACGCGGTGATCGACGCCATGCTCGCCCGGGGCGCCGCGCGCGAGCGCATCTCGGCCGCCATTGGCCCCTGCATCAGCCAACCGAACTACGAGGTCGGCCCCGATTTGCGCGCGCGCTTCGTGGCCGAGGACGCAAGGGCCGCCCGCTTCTTCGCGCCCGGCAATGGCGACCGCTTGCAGTTCGACCTCCCGGGCTATGTCGCCGCGCGCCTCGCCGCCGCGGGCGTCGACGCGGTCTGGACCGGGCAGTGCACCTATGCCGACCCGAGCCGCTTCTACAGCTACCGCCGTGCGACCCATGCGGGCGAAGGCGACTATGGTCGGCTGGTCGCTGCCATCGCGGTGTCACGTTAGGGCGCTAAGTCCCATGGGATGGCTGACGAGTATGTCCGCATCACCCGTGCGCGCTCACCCCTCAGGGTCATGCTGCCGGTGATCGGCGTCGCTTTCTGTGCGCTCGGCCTCGCCCAGGGCGCGCCCTGGTTCTGGTTCATTCCCATCGGGCTGTTCGTCGGCCTGTCGCTCCTGGGGCTGACGCGTCGGGATGCGGCCTTCCGCATCGGCGACAGGGAAATGGCCTGGCAAGACGGCGGCCGCGACGACAGCAGCGACGCCACGGTGCCTCTGGACGCGATCGCCCGGGTCGAAATCGTCGATTGGTCGGACAGCACCGACTACCACGTGCACTGCCGCGACGGTGCCACGCTCCGCATTCCGGCAACGGTCGACACCGGGCCGACCCAGCACCTGATCGCGGCATTGACGGCGCGGGGCATCCCGGTCGAACGACGCTAAGGCTCGACACGCGTCTCGGCGCGCACCATCGATGCCGCCAAGCGACAGGGACCCCGATGCTGCATTTCACCCCCGCCGAGTTCGAGCGCCGCATGACCGCGACCCGCCGCGCGATGGAGGCGCGGGATCTGGAGGCGCTGCTGCTGTTCGCGCCCGAAAGCCAGTTCTGGCTGACCGGCTACGACACCTTCGGCTATTGCTTCTTCCAGTGCCTGGTCGTGCCGCGGTCGGGCGAGCCGGTCCTGCTCACGCGCTCGGCCGACCGGCGCCAGGCGGAGCTCACCTCGATCATCGGCGACATTCGGATCTGGCGCGACCATGCCGGCGCCAACCCCGCCGCAGATCTGGCCCAACTGGTGACCGAACTCGGCCTGTCGGGCCGGCGCATCGGGTGGGAGACGGCGACGCAGGGCCTGACCTATGCCAATGGCAACCGTGTCGCGGCGACGGTGGGCGGGATCGCCAGTCTCGTCGATGTCGGCGGCCTGATGGGCACGCTTCGCCTGGTAAAATCGCACGAGGAGATCGCCTTGGTGCGCCGTGCCGCCGCGCTGGCCGATGCGGCCTGGGATGCCGGCGTGGCCGCGACCGGCCCCGGGGCGGACGAGAGCGCGATCCTCGCCGCCATGCAGGGCGCGGTGTTTGCCGGCGGCGGTGGCTATCCCGGCAATGCCTTCATCATCGGCTCGGGCGAGCAGGCGCTCCTCTGCCGCTATCAGGAGGGGCGCCGGGAACTAGAGGCGGAGGATCAGCTCAACCTCGAATGGGCGGGCGTCGCGGCACACTACCACGCCGCTCTCTTCAAGACGCTGGTGATCGGCCGGCCCCGGCCCGCCCATGCCGCGATGCACGCCGCCGCGGCCGAGGCGCTCGCG
>JBCCSW010000087.1:0-12322 GCA_039199465.1 Pseudomonadota bacterium | reverse complement strand
GTGCGATCTTCCAGATGATCAGCCACGGCTTCATCTCGGGCGCGCTGTTCCTGCTGGTCGGCGTCATCTACGACCGGGTGCACACGCGCGAGATCGCGGCCTATGGGGGCATCGTCGAGCGTATGCCGGTCTACGCAACGGTGATGATGCTGTTCACGCTGGGCAATGTCGGCCTGCCCGGGACCTCGGGCTTCGTCGGCGAGTTCCTGACCATGATGGGCGCGTTTCAGGAGAGTACCTGGGCCGTGTTCGGTGCGGCGACGGGCGTGATCCTGTCTGCCGGCTACGCGCTCTGGCTCTATCGCCGGGTGGTGTTCGGCCAGCTCATCAAGCAGTCGTTGCAGTCGTTGACGGACATGGATGCGCGCGAGAAGGCGATCATCGCGCCGCTGGTCGTGCTGACGCTGCTGTTCGGCGTCTACCCCTCGCTCGCCACCGATCTGTTCGGCCCGACCGTCAGCGTGCTGATCGACAATGTCGAGGCGGCGCAGGACACGGCCTTCGCGCAGATGGGCCGGACGGCCGAACTGGCCGAGTGAAGACGGCAGAGCGACGATGATCGACGATCTTTCCCTGGTTCTCCCCGAACTCGTCATGGCGACGGGCGCGATGAGCCTGCTGATGTTCGGCGCCTGGGGCGGGGGCGACGAGAGGCGCCGGCAGATCACGCTCGGCTCGGCCGCGCTGATGACGCTGGCGGCGCTGATGGTGGCCTCGAACGGCGCGGGCGAACAGACGGCCTTCGCCGGCGCCTTCATCAACGACGGCTATGCCCGCTTCGCCAAGGTGCTGATCCTGCTGAGTTCGGCGCTGATGCTGCTGATCGGGCAGGACTATCTGGAGCGCCGCGGCATCCACCGGTTCGAGTATCCGGTACTGATCGTGCTCGCGACGCTCGGCATGATGCTGATGGTCTCCTCGGGCGGGTTGATCTCGCTCTATGTCGGGCTCGAGCTGCAGTCGCTTGCGCTCTATGTCGTGGCCGCGATCAATCGCGACAGCGTCCGCTCGACCGAGGCGGGGCTGAAGTACTTCGTCCTCGGCGCGCTCAGCTCGGGCCTGCTGCTCTATGGCGCGAGCCTGGTCTATGGCTTCACCGGCACGACGAACTTCGCCGGCATCGCCGATGTCGTCGCGAGCGAGCAGATCTCGCTCGGCCTGACCTTCGGGCTGGTGTTCCTCTGCGCCGCCATGGCCTTCAAGATGTCGGCCGCGCCCTTCCACATGTGGACACCGGATGTCTACGAGGGCTCACCGACACCGGTGACCGCCTTCTTTGCGACCGCGCCCAAGGTCGCGGCCTCGGTCCTGTTCGCGCGGCTGTTGTTCGAGGGCTTCGTGGGCGCTGTGCCGGCCTGGAGCCAGATCTTGGTCTTCGTGGCCATCGCCTCGATGTTCCTGGGCGCGGTGGCGGCGATCGGGCAGGCCAACATGAAGCGGCTGCTCGCCTATTCCTCCATCGGGCATATGGGTTATGCGCTCGTGGGCCTCGCCGCCGGCACGCCCGAGGGGGCCGAGGCGCTGCTTCTCTACTTGGCGATCTATGCGGTCATGAATGTCGGCACTTTCGCCTTCCTGCTGGCGATGGAGCGGGACGGCACGCCGACCGCGCTGGTCGAGGATTTCGCGGGCCTCGGCCGGCGGGCGCCCGGCATGGCGCTGGCGCTGGCGGTGCTGATGTTCAGCCTGGCGGGCATCCCGCCGATGGTCGGCTTCTTCGCCAAGTTCTTCGTGTTCAAGGCGGCCGTCGATGCGGGGCTGACCGCGCTGGCGGTGGCCGGCGCGATCGCGTCGGTGATCGGTGCCTACTACTATCTGAACATCGTGCGGCTGATGTATCTGGCCGAGCCCGGCGAGCCGCTCACGCTCAATGCGGGGCCCGTGCAGCGCGCCACGCTGATCGCTGCGGCGGCGGTGATGGCGGCGGGCTGGCTGCCGGTCTTCGGCGGCTTCGGACTGGATACCGCGGCGTCGGCCGCTGCGGCGTCGCTGCTCAGGTGACAGCGCCCGACGGGTCGACCTGTGGGCGCGTCGGCACGCTGCACCCGGTCGAGCATATGGCGCTGGAGCGCGTCGACAGCACCAATGCGGAGGCAACGCGCCTCGCGACCGCCGGTGGTCGCGGACCTCTCTGGATCACGGCGGTCGCGCAGACGGCCGGTCGCGGCCGGGCAGGGCGCGGCTGGTCGATGCCGGCGGGCAACCTGGCCGCGACCTATCTCTCGGCCCCGGCGCTGCCGCCTGCCAAGGCCGCACAATGCGGCTTCGTCGCGGCCCTGGCGGTCGGCCATGTGCTGGAGGCGCTCTGTCCTCACACGCCCTGGCAGGTGAAGTGGCCGAACGACGTGCTGCTCGGCGGGCGAAAGGTCGCCGGCATCTTGCTGGAGACGAGCGGTGCCGGCGCGGCCCGGATCGACTGGCTGGCCATCGGCATCGGCCTCAACCTGATCGCCGCCCCGCCGCCCGAGGCACTGCGCCCAGGCGGCTGGCCCGCGACCTCGATTGCCGCAGAGGGCGGCGACGGTAGCGACCGCGAGCGCGCGCTCGACCTCTTGGCCGACGGCGTGGCGCTCTTCATGGCGCGGCTGCTCGACCACGGTTTCGGCCCGGTCCGGCGCGCCTGGCTGGCGCATGCCCATGCCCTCGGCGACACCGTATCGGCGCAAGACGGCCGGATCAGGCGACAGGGCATCTTCGCCGATATGGACGCCGACGGCTGCCTCGTCCTAGATGGCGCCGACGGTCGTCGCCACCGCATCGCAGCGGGCGACGTGCATTTTCCGGAATAGCGCCATGCTGCTCGCCATCGATGTCGGTAACACCAACACCGTCTTCGCGGTCTTCGACGACGCCGTGCCGGGCAATGGCGAGGCCCCGCTCGGCGAATGGCGCTGCAATACCGAGAGCGTGCGCACCGCCGACCAGTACTATGTCTGGCTGAGCCAGCTGATGGAGCATTCCGGGCTCAGCGCGGCCGAGATCGGCAAGGTCGTCGTCTCCAACGTCGCGCCGGCGGTGTTGTTCAATATCCGCGTCCTCTGCGACCGCTACTTCAACACCCGCCCGCTGGTGGTCGGTCGGCCCGAGTGTCAGCTGCCGGTTGATGTGCGGGTCGACAACCCGGCCGAGGTCGGCGCCGACCGGCTGGTGAACACCGTGGCGGCGTTCGAGCGCTATGGGGGCAATCTGGTCATCGTCGACTTCGGCACCGCGACGACCTTCGACGTGGTCGCCCATGACGGCGCCTACGAGGGCGGCGTCATCGCCCCGGGGGTCAACCTGTCGCTGGACGCACTGCACCATGCCGCGGCCCATCTGCCGCGGGTCGACGTGACGAAACCGCAACGGGTGACAGGCACCAATACCGTGGCCTGCCTTCAATCCGGCATTTATTGGGGATATGTGGGGTTGATCGAGGGGGTGTGCGCTCGGATCGAGGCCGAGCGCGAGAGTGCTCTTCATGTGATTGCCACAGGCGGTCTGTCGTCGCTTTTTGCGCGTGGGACCGAGCGTATACGGACGGTCGATCCGGACCTGACCGTCCGCGGCCTTGTACAGATACACCGGTACAATACGGAAATCTCTACGGTATGAACGACATGACAGGCGGGCCCCTCGTCTACGTCGCACTGGGCGGCGCGGGCGAGATAGGGATGAATTGCTATCTCTACGGGCACGGCCAAGGCGCTGAGCGTCGCTGGATCATGGTCGATCTGGGTATCGGCTTCGGCGATATGGAGACCGCGCCCGGCGTGGAACTGATCGTCCCCGACCTGTCCTTCGTCTTTGAGGAGCGCGAACGGCTGGACGCGATCTTCCTGACCCACGGGCATGAGGATCACATCGGCGCAGTGCCGCATCTTTGGGACCGGCTGCGTGCGCCCATCTACGCACGCCCGTTCACGGCCGCGCTGACGCGGCGCAAGATGCAGGAGGCCGGGCTCGACCCCAAGCCGGTACGCGAGGTTCGGCTCGGCGATCGGACCAAGGCCGGGCCGTTCGAGGTCGAGTTCCTGAACGTGACGCACTCGATCCCCGAGGCGTCGATGCTCGCGATACGCACTGCCTCGGGCACGCTGGTGCATTCCGGCGACTTCAAGATGGATGCCGAACCCCAGATCGGTCAGGCCTTCGATATCGCGCCGTTCGAAGCGCTCGGTCGCGAGGGCGTGCAGGCCCTCGCCTGCGACAGCACCAATGTCTTCATGCCCGGTGAGGCGGGGTCCGAGGCCGAGGTGATCGACAACGTCACCAGGCTGATCCAGTCGGCACCCGGCGCGGTGGCGGCTACCACCTTCGCCTCGAACGTCGCGCGGCTGAAGACGCTGGCCGAGGCGGCGCGCGACAGCGGTCGTGCCATCGTCGTGGCCGGGCGCGCCATGCGCCGGATGATCGAGGTGGCGGTCGAGACCGGGCAGATCGACGACTTTCCGACCGTCACGCCCGAGGATCGTGCCAGGGACATTCCCGACGAGAACCTGTTCTATCTCGTCACCGGCAGCCAGGGCGAAGGCCGTGCGGCGCTGGCGCGGATCGCTGCCGGCACGCATCCGACCGTCAGCCTGGGCGAGGGCGATCTGGTCCTGTTCTCCTCCAAGACGATCCCGGGCAACGAGGCGGGGATCTACCGCCTCTATAACCGGCTCTCCGAGAACGGGGTGCGGGTGATCGATGGCGATATGGAGCGCATCCATGTCTCGGGCCATGCCCGGCGCGATGACCTGAGGCGGCTCTACGAGGCGCTGCGCCCGAAGGTGGCGGTGCCGCTGCATGGCGAGCATCGCCACCTGGTCGAGCATGCGAAATCCGCCATCGAATGGGGCGCGGGCGATGCCATCGTCGCGCCCAATGGCGCCGTCGTGCGATTGGACGGCAACCGGCCCGAGCAGGTCGACGAGATCGAGAGCGGGCGGGTCTATCTCGACGGCTCGATCGAGGTCGGCGCGATGGACGGCGTCGTACGCCAGCGCCTCAAGATGGCCCGGGTCGGGCTTGTGGTGGTGTCGGTGGTGCTGGACGGCGAGGGGGAGTTGATCGCGGATAGCGAGGTCGTCGTGCAGGGCATGCCGTTGGAGAACGCCGACTGGCCGACCGCGCTGGACGAGGCGATCGCCGAGGCGGTCGACGACGCGATGGACGTCGCGCCGTCGAAACAGCGACGCGTCGACGGCGGTGTCGAGGAGATCTGCGGCCGCGCCGTGCGCCGGGTCGCCAACAAGCTGATCGGCAAGAAGCCCGTCGTCAGCGTGATCATCCACCGGCTGGAAGACGACTGACCGCTCGTAAAGCCAGCCTTTACCGTGACCGGCCTATTGCGACCGGGCGCGCACGGCAAGGCGGGAGAGTGGCATGACGTCCGACGCTGGCATCGACGCCTTGGCGGGGCAGAGCCCTGTGATCGCGCCGCCTCTTCCACGGGTCGACGATCCGAGGGGTGATGCGCCTCGGTCCGTGGCGACGGCCGAGAATCCAGGCGGCGCCGGCCCCATGCCCGGGCCGCTGGACTGCGTGATCGCCCACAACCGCTATGGCACCTACTGCATCCCGGCAGCCTCGCGGGAACGGGTCGCGGCGCGGAAGGTCGCGGCCGGCGGTGTCTGGGAACCACGCACGATCGAGGTGCTGCGCGCCGCCCTGGCCGAGGGCGATGTTGTCCATGCCGGCACTTATTTCGGGGATTTCCTGCCGGCGCTGGCTGCGGCCTGTCCGGCCGGGCACCGGGTCTGGGCGTTCGAGCCGAATAGCGAGAACCACCGCTGCGCCCGGATGACCTTGGCCCTGAACGGGATCGACGGGCGCATCGTGCTGACCGAGGCCGGCCTCGGCGCGGCAGAGAGCGATGCGCTGCTCGTCACCCATGCGCGCGACGGCACCGCGCGCGGCGGCGCCAGCAGTATCGCAGCGACCGGCCGGATGCCGGAGGGCGCGGACGGTGAGCAGGTGCGGATCACCGCCGTCGATGCTGTTGTGCCCGCCTCACGCCATGTCGCGGCGATCCAGCTGGATGTGGAGGGTTATGAGACCGCCGCCTTGGAGGGTGCCTTGGCGACGATAGCGCGATGCCGCCCGCGGCTGATCCTTGAGCAGGTGCCGGACCAGCGCTGGATGGACACCCACCTCGCCCCGCTCGGATACCGGGAAGTAGACCGTTTCGAGAACAACAGCCACGTTATCGCCGAGTGACCTGGGCACGGCCGGGCGCACGGAATTCCCAGAAAGACAGCACGCGATCCCGGCCAGGAGTGGCTGGTTAGGTAAGGGTGTGTCGATCAGCCGACGCCGCTCTCAGGCGGCGGCGTCCGTCTCGACCGCGTCCTCCGCCGCGTCGGCCTTGCGGCTCGTGCTTGAGCGCTTGATCAGGCTCTCGGGCACGGGGCGCAGAATGAACGCGGGTACGTGGTCGCCCATGCCGACGACGCGCTTGTCGTCGTCGCGACCGTTGCGCCGGCCGTGCCGCGTGCGGCCGTTCTGCCCTGCCGCGTGGCTGCCGTTCCCAGTATCTGCGCTGTCACGCGCCGCCGCCCGAACTGCGCCGGCACCGTCACTGTCCCGGCGAGCGCTCGTCCGCGCGGGCCGGCGGCCGCTGTTCTCGCGACCTCGATCATCGGCGGGCCGATCACGGTCGGCGGCGACATCGGCACCGATGCGCACGCCCTCTGGCAACGCGCATTCGGGGATCTTGGACTCGATCAGCTCCTCGATCCGGTCCAGATACTTCTGGTCGTCGGGGCAGGCGATGGTGAAGGCCGTGCCCTCGCGGCCCGCACGCCCGGTGCGCCCGATCCGGTGGACATAATCCTCGGGATGGGTCGGCACGTCGTAGTTCACGACATGGCTCACATTCGGAATGTCGAGGCCGCGCGCCGCGACGTCCGATGCCACGAGCACCTTGACGGCCCCGCCGCGAAACCCGTCCAGCGTCGCCATGCGCACCGACTGGTCCAGATCGCCATGGAGCGACCCGACATCGTAGCCGTGCTTCTGCAGCGATTTGTGCAGCGCCCCGATGTCACGCTTGCGGTTGCAGAACACGATCGCGTTGCGAAACCGCTCGCCCTCGCCATTGAGAAGGCCCCGCAGCACCGCCCGCTTTTCCTTGTCGCGGGTGTCGCGCCGCGTCGGCGTCAGCCTGGCCAGACCCTGTGTGATGGTGTTCGAGGTCGTCGCCTGCTTCGCCACCTCGACCCGCACCGGGTTGTGCAGGAAGGTGTCGGTGATGCGCGTGATCTCGGGCGCCATCGTAGCCGAGAAGAAGAGCGTCTGGCGTTTCAGCGGATCGGTCAGGTTGAAGATCCGCTCGATATCCGGAATGAAGCCCATGTCCAGCATGCGGTCGGCCTCGTCGACCACCATGATCTGGATGCCGGTCAGCATCAGCTTGCCGCGCTCGAAATGGTCGAGCAGGCGTCCGGGCGTTGCGATCAACACATCAACGCCGCGGTCGATCAGCTTGTCCTGATTGGCGAAATTGACGCCGCCGATCAGCAGTGCCATCGAGAGTTTGGTGTTCTTGCCGTAGATCTCGAAGTTCTCGGCCACCTGGGCGGCAAGCTCGCGCGTCGGGCAGAGGATCAGGCTGCGCGGCATACGCGCCCGGGCCCGTCCCTTCTGCAGAAGCGTGATCATCGGCAGGGTGAAGGACGCCGTCTTGCCCGTCCCCGTCTGTGCGATGCCGATGACGTCACGGCCCTTCAGGGCTTCGGGAATGGCCTGTGCCTGGATTGGCGTCGGGCTCTCGTAGCCCGTGGCCTCGACGGCGGCGAGGACCTTGGGATCAAGGTCGAGATCACTGAATTTCATGCAGTCTCCTGGTCGGTTGATATGATGCGGCGTTGTTGGCGGCCGCTATATCCACGCGACCTGGGAGCCCGAATTGGCTTCTGCGCGCGTCTGTTGCACTCATTGCACCGATTGTCAACGGACCAGCACTAGAACTCGCTGAGATGGCGGGCCGTGAATGCGGGCGATTTCTTCACTGCGGGCACTCGGCGATGGCCGTGGTGACACTCCTTTACTGGCACATCGCGGGGTCGATGTTTCGGGCCAGCCGGCCTGCCCAGAAAATGCCCCATCGACGTGCAGAAACGGATCGGTGTCGGCGATAAGCAACGCCTAGGCCGGGATGGCGCATGATTGAGCTTCAGGATTTCTTGATCGGCTGGCTCGGCAATTGGGGCGGTGTGTTCCTGCCCTCAAGCCGGATCTTCGCGCTCTACATGCTGGCGGCCCTGGTCCTGGCGGCGTTGAATTTCTGGTGGTTCGCCCGCCACACGGACAGGGCCGAGCGTCCCGCCGCAGTAGACAAGGGGTTGATCGGCTATGTGTTCGACGCCGATGTCTATTATCACCGCTCGGCGACACAGGACTATGTCTACTTCTTCCTGAACGGCGTGTTGTTCTACGGCATCCTCAGCCAGCTCATCGTCGGCACGCATGTGCTCTACGGCGTCTTCGGCGAGGGGTTGGACTGGGCCTTCGGTGTGCGCGAGGCGCCGATGTTCGAGGCGTCGATCTGGTCGGCCGCCGCCTACACGCTGGTGGCGGTCCTGGCGCTCGATTTCGCGGTCTTCCTCAGCCACTACGCGCATCATCGGCTGCCCTGGCTCTGGCCCTTTCACGCGGTGCATCATTCGGCCGAGGTGCTGACGCCGATGACGCTGTTCCGCATGCACCCGGTCGATCTGTTCCTGACGGGCTCGACCGTGGCGGTGCTGACCGCGGCCGCCTTTGCGCTGTTCGTCTGGATGACCGGGGAGGAGCCGGCAGCCTTTACGGTTATGGGTCTGAATGTCGGGCTCTTCGCCTTCTACCTGCTCGGCTACAACCTTCGTCACAGCCATATCTGGCTGAGTTATCCGCGCTGGCTGAGCTATCTGCTGATCAGCCCGGCGCAGCATCAGACGCATCATTCGGTGGATGAGCGGCATATCGACCGCAATTTCGGGCTGATCTTCGCCTTCTGGGACTGGATGTTCGGCACGCTCTATGTCCCGCGCGGCTACGAGAAGCTGACCTTCGGGCTGACGCGCGCGGCGCCCAACCCCTTTGCGTCGGTGCCGGCGCTCTTCGTCCTGCCTTTTGCCGATGCCGGTCGTGCGCTGTGGCGCAGCCTGCGCAGCCGACCGGCCGTGACGCTGCTGCTGGTCGGCGGCATCGGGGGCGCGGTGATCGGCGGTCTGCGCACTGTGGGCGCGGCGGACCAGCCATCGCTGCCGAGCCTGCGCCTGGAGCGCCTGACCTGGACCGAGGTCGCGGCCGCCCAGGCAGCCGGTTTCGATACGGTGATCGTCCCGACCGGCGGGACCGAGCAGAACGGCCCGCACGCCGTGCTGGGCAAGCACAACCTGATCGTGGCTGAGACGTCGGAACGGATCGCCAGCGCGCTTGGCAACGCGCTGGTCGCGCCGGTGATGGCCTATGTGCCCCAGGGCGCTGTCGGCGCGAACCCGACCGGCCACATGCAGTGGCCGGGGACGCTTAGCCTGCCGGAGGGGGTCTTCGAAGCGGTGCTGGAGGCCACGGTGCGCAGCCTGCAGACCCACGGTTTTCTGCAGATCCTGCTGGTCGGCGACAGCCGCGACAGCCAGGCCGCACAAGCGCGCGTTGCCGAACGGCTGGATGCTGCGTGGCCCGAGGTCCGGGTCATCCAAGTGGGTGCCTATTATGCGGCGAATGGGCAGGCAGCTTGGCTGACGGACCAGGGTTGGGGCGACGCCGAGATCGGCACCCATGCCGGCATCCGCGATACCTCGGAATTGATGGCGGTGGCGCCCGGGGCAGTGCGCACCGACCCCGTGCCAGCGCCGTTCCTCCGCCATTCGGGCGTCGACGGCGCGCCGGCAATGGCGACGGCCGAGATCGGCGAGCGCATGCTGGCGCTGAAGGTCGAGGCCGCCCTCGCCCAGATCCAAAGGGAACTCGGCCTTCCCTTGGTGCCGACGAACTGACGACAGACCAAGGCCACGGCGCTGCGCCGTCTCAGAACACGGCGTGTTCGCCAAGCTCGGCGGTCTGCTCGCCGGCGATCAGGCGGGCATAGTGAGCCCGCAGGGTATCTTGGCCGTATTCCGGTGTCGCCTCGGCGTCATACCGGCATGCCGCCTCGTCCCAGACCAGCATCGATTCGGTGGCGTAGTATCGCCCGATGCGCGCCAGCTCCGCTTTGGCCGCAAGCCGGGGCGATAGTCGCCCGGCGAGGCCGAGGACACCGGCGATCCCGTCGAGCAAGGCGACGGGCACATGGCGGATCCGAGGTGGTCGCCCAAGCAGGTCGAACAGCATTTCCGCCTGGTCCAGCGGCGTGATCGCCGGACCCGGTCCACCGATCGGCAGCACGCGGTTCCGCCGCGCCGGATCGTCGAGGCAGTCGGCCAGATAGCGGCCCAAGTCGCTGTCCGAGATTGGTTTGCAGGCGGTCAGGCCTCCATCGCCGAAGACCAGGAACGGCTTGCCCGCCTGCACCCGCGCGACTTGGCCCGACAGCGATTTGAAATAGGCGGTCGGCCGCACGATCGACCAGGCGATGTCGGCGGCCATGAGCTCCGCCTCGAAAGCCAGCTTGGCGTGCTGGAAGGCGAGCCGCGGGCGCTGCACGCAGATCGCCGACAACAGCACCATCTGGCGAACGCCAGCCGCTCGGGCGGCCTTGAGAGCCAGGCTGTGCGCGCGGTGGTCGATCGCCCAGGCGTCCTCGGCAACGCCGGTTCGTGAGGCCATGCAGGACACCAGCGCATCGAAGCGCTCGCCCCGGAAGCCGTCATTGGCGATCGAGGCCGGATCCGTGACATCGCCCCGACGCCAATCAACCCCGGCCCCTGGCACTGGACACGACGCCGCGCGGGAGAAGCAGACCGTGTCATGACCGCGCTCGACAAGCGTCGCGACGGTCGCGCGGCCGATCGTGCCGGTGGCACCCAGCACGAAGACCCGGCAGGGCGCGCTCAGGCCAGCGTCTCCTTGACGGCCGAGAGCCTCACCGCCGGGTGATCGCGCTCGGCGCGGTCGATGTCGAACTGGATGCGGGTCATGAAGACCGGGTCTCCGTCGTGATCATTGGCCATCTGACCGCGATGGGCCTTGATGAAGGTCTCCACAGCCTCGTCAGGGCCCGAGATCCAGCGGGCCGAGGTGTATTGCGTGGGCTCCATGCGCACCGGCAGGCCGTATTCCTGTTCGATGCGGCTCGCCAGCACCTCGAACTGCAGATGTCCGACGACGCCCACGATGAAGCCCGAGCCGATGGCAGGCTTGAAGAGCTTGGCGGCGCCCTCCTCGGCAAACTGCGTCAGCGCCTTGTCGAGATGCTTGGCCTTCATCGGATCGCCCGCGCGCACCGCTTGCAGCAGCTCCGGCGCGAAGGACGGGATGCCCTGGAAGCGCAGGTCCTCGCCTTCGGTCAGCGCGTCGCCGATGCGGAGTTGCCCGTGGTTCGGGATGCCGATGATGTCGCCGGCCCAGGCGTCGTCGGCCACCTCGCGCTCGGCCGCGAGGAACAGCACGGGGTTCGAGACGGCGATCGGCTTGCCGGCGCGCACATGGGTCAGCTTCATGCCGCGCTTAAAGTGACCGCTGCAAAGCCTTAGGAACGCGACGCGATCGCGATGCTTGGGATCCATGTTGGCCTGCACCTTGAAGACGAAGCCCGAGACCTTCTTGTCCTCCGCGCTGACCTGGCGCTTGTCGGTCATGCGCGGCTGCGGCGGTGGCGCCATGCCGGCGATGCCCTCCATCAGCTCGCGCACGCCAAAGGAGTTGAGCGCCGAGCCGAACCAGATTGGCGTCATCGCGCCGCCGGCGAAGGCTGCGGGGTCAAAGGCGGGCAGCAACCCCCGCGCCATCTCGACCTCGTCGCGCAGCGTGTCGAGCCGGTCGGCAGGCAGGTGATCGGCAAGCCTCGGGTCGTCCAGCCCCTCGACCGAGACGCTTTCGGCGAGACGGTTGCGATCGGCACGGTCCATCAGCTCCAGCCGGTCGCGGAACAGGTCGTAGGCGCCAAGGAAGTCGCGCCCCATGCCGATGGGCCACGAGGCCGGGCACACATCCAGCGCCAGGTTCTCCTGGATCTCGTCGATGATCTCGAAGGTCTCGCGGCTCTCCCGGTCCATCTTGTTGCAGAAGGTCAGGATCGGCAGGTCGCGGAGGCGGCAGACCTCGAACAGCTTGCGGGTCTGGCTTTCCACGCCCTTGGCTCCGTCGATCACCATGATAGCGGCGTCGACGGCGGTCAGCGTGCGATAGGTGTCTTCGGAGAAGTCCTCGTGACCCGGCGTGTCGACCAGGTTGAACCAGTGGTCGCGATAGGGAAACGACATCGCCGAGGCCG
>JBCCSW010000086.1:0-12360 GCA_039199465.1 Pseudomonadota bacterium | reverse complement strand
GGGTGGCGGCGTCTCGTCGCCCGTCGCGTCGCCCGTCTCGTCGATCGTCTGGGCGACCGGCTTCAAGCCCGATCTCGGCTGGCTGACCCTGCCGGTCTTCGATAGGCGCGGCCGGCTTGATCACCGGGGCGGTGTCCTCGCCCTGCCGGGCCTCTACGCCCTGGGGCTGCCGCTGCTTCGCCGCCGTCGGTCGCATCAGATCTCGGGCGTCGGCGGCGATGCTGAGGCGCTCTCGCACCACCTGCGTGCCCATCTCGACGGCCGGCCCGTCGCGGCCGCCTGACCCGGAACGGAGAGAGAGATGTCCGAGATGCACCGCATCGGCGAGGCCCTGAAACGGGCCGAACGCACCGTCTCGCTACGCCCCGAACGGGGTCAGCGCACCTATCGCAGCCTTGCGCGGATCGAGCGCGGCCTCAGCTGCGAGGTCAGCGAGGGCGAGGATCGCCTCACCATCGATGTCGGCCGCGCGCTGGGGGGCGAAGGCGCCGGGCCGAACCCCAGCACCGTGCTGCGGGCGGCGCTGTCGTCATGTCTGGCCATCGGCATCAAGCAGTGGGCGGCGCGGGCCGGGATCGCGGTCGACGCGGTATCGGTCGCGGTCGAGACCGATATCGATGCCCGCGGCCAGCTGGGCGTCGCCGACGCGATCGCGCCTGGTTTCCAGGCGATCCGCGTCGAGTTCGACATCCGCGCCCAGGCGAGCCGCACGGCGATCGAGCAGGTGGTCGACACCTCGCTCCGCTACAGCCCGCTGATCGACGTCTTCCTGAACCCGCAGGCGATCGCCCATCGCCTGACCGTCACCGAGCCAAAGACGGCCTAGAGCGAGGAGCCTGATCATGGAGGCCAATCTGCAACGACGCATCCAGCGTTATGGCTGGGATAAGGCGGCGGATGCCTATGAGGCCGGCTGGAAGCAAAGCCTGGCTGCGGCGCAGAGCGAACTGTTGCTGCGCGCCGATGCCTCGCCGGGCGAGCATGTGCTGGACATCGCCTGCGGCACCGGTCTCGTCACCCTACCGCTGGCTCACGCGGTGGGACGCGAGGGGCGGGTCATCGCCACCGACCTCTCGGCCCGCATGGTGGATCTCCTGCGGATTGAGGCGGAGGTGCGCGGGCTGGCGCAGGTCGAGGCGTTCCGCGCCGATACCGAGACGCTCTCGGGCGTCGCCGACGGCAGCGTCGACCTCGTCACTTGCGCGCTGGGGCTGATGTATGTGCCCGAGCCGCGCCGCGCCCTGGCCGAGGCGCTGCGCGTGCTGAAGCCGGGCGGCCGCGCGGTCTTCGCCGTCTGGGGCGAGCGGCGGCATTGCGGCTGGTCCGAGATCTTCCCGATCGTCGATGCGCGGGTGAAATCCGAGGTCTGCCCGCTGTTCTTCCGCCTCGGCACCGGCGCGGCGCTCTCCGTCGAGATGGAGGAGGCCGGGTTCTACGGCATCGGCGGGACGCGGCTCAGGACATCGCTGCACTATCGCGATGATCGCGCCGCGCTGGAGGCAGCCTTCGTCGGCGGACCGGTGGCGCTGGCCTATGCGCGCTTCGATGCGGCGGTGCGCGAGGCCGTCCATGCCGAGTATCTGCAGTCGATCGCCCCGTTCCGGACCGAAGGCCGCTATCAGATCCCCGGCGAGTTCGTGGTGAACTGGGGCTTCAAACCGGTCTGATGGCGCGCTGCTCGGCGGTTAGCGGGCGCAACCGGAAGGGCCCAGGGGATCGCGGGTCCACGGCGGTTCCATGCCGATCCCGAGGGGTTAGGCGTCAAAGCCTGATCTTGGTGCCCTCGGCGGCGGAGCGGTAGATCGCGTTCTCGATCTCCTGGACGCTTAGATAGGTCATGGCGTCGTTCTCGAGCGCTGCACCATCGCGGAGATGGGCGACGACATGGGCCTGCAGCGCGGCGACGCATTCGCCGCCGAAGCCGGTCTTGGCATAGGCGGTCTTGCGCCGGGTCCATTGGCCGCCGGTGGGACGGTGCCAGAGCTCTCCGTCACCATCGACGAACAGGCCGCCCGCCTCGCCGTCGACCCGCGCCTCGCCCATGGTCAGCCGGGGGTTCCGCGCGGGATGATCGGCAAGGCGATTGCCATCGAACAGCGCGCGCCGCCCATCATCGTAGCAGAACAGGATATGGCCCGCGTCCTCGCCCGCGATGGCCGGGTTCAGCCGGCGTAGATCGGCGAAGACGGCGTCCGGCTCGCCCATCAGATAGCGGAAGGTGTCGATCCAATGCACCGCGGTCTCGTGCACCAGGAAACGGGGCATCTGCTGGAAGTAGGGCTGGCGGTCCAGATAAGCGCGCGGGCCCTGACCGTCGCCGGGGCGCAGGGTGAACGCCACCTGGTAGAGCCGGCCGAGCAGCCCCTCGTCGAGCAGCCGGCGGATCTCGCGGTACCAAGGTTGAAAGCGGAAGTTCTCGTGCACGATCAGCGGCCGACCATCGGCTGCAGCCAACAGCGCGGCCTGGCGTCCGCCCTCGATCCCGCCGCAGAACGGCTTCTGGCAGATCACGGCCCGCGGCGCCGGCGATGCGTAGGCGGCCTCGATCATCGCCAGATGCGCCGTCGGCGGGGCGGCGATGTCCACGATGTCGGGCCTGGTCGTCTCGATCAGCGCGGCGATATCCGTGCCGATTGCCAGGTCGTGGTCGGGCCCGAAGACGGCCGCGGCCATGGCGGTCGCGCGATCCGTGTCGAGATCGCAGAGGCCGACCGGCACCGTCTCCGCAAGCCGCTGCCATGCCTCCAGGTGGAAGCGTGCGAAGTAGCCCGCGCCGATCTGCAGGACACGCAGCGGCGCGTCCGCGGTCATCCCACGACCTCGAGATCGAGCGCCGAGCCGACTGCGGTGCAGACGGCGGCGGTCCCGTCTGGCCCGCCCATGTCTGGGGTGCGTATCCGGCCCTCACGCACCACCCGCTCGACCGCGACGCGAAGATCGCCACCGGCGGCGAGCATCGCCGCGTCCTGACGGGTCTCGCCCAGCCATTCCAGCATCATCGCAGCCGACAGGATCATGGCGATCGGGTTGGCGATGCCCTGTCCAGCGATGTCCGGGGCGCTGCCGTGACAGGGCTGAAAGACAGCGTGATCGTCGCCGATATCAGCCGAGGGTGCGAAGCCCAGACCGCCCATGATGCCTGCGCCAAGGTCCGACAGAATGTCGCCGAACATGTTCTCGGTCACGATCACGTCGAAGCGCTGCGGCTGCTGCACCATCCAGAGCGCCGTGGCGTCGACATAGATCGCCTCGGCCCGCAGGTCCGGGAACTGCGCCGCGCGTTCGTGGAAGATCCGGCGGAAGAAAGCGAAGGCCTGGAAGACGTTGGCCTTGTCGACGCAGTGCACGAGGCCATGTCCGCGGCCCGCCGCGGCGCGCCGGCGCGCCAGGTTGAAGGCGAAGTCGAACAGCTTCTCCGACGTCGTCCGGGTGATGCGCAACGTCTCTTCCGCCGCAGCGTCGCCCTCCAGACGCCCCTTGCCATGCGAGGCGAACAGCCCCTCGGTCGATTCTCGCACGATCACGAAATCAAGCCGGTGCTGACCGGCGAGCGTCGTCGGCTGGCCGAACAGCATCACGGGCCGCACGCCCGCATAGAGGTCGAGTGCCATGCGCAGCTCGATCTGCGGCGAGATCTCGGTGCCGTCCGGGTAGCGGACCTCGGGCAGACCCATGGCGGAGAGCAGGATCGCATCCGCGTCGCGCGCTGCGGCAAGCGAGGTCTTCGGCAGGGCGACGCCGTGATCGCGGTAATGGCCTGCACCCGCCGGCATCGCGGTGAAATCCATCACCGGGAGTTGCCGACGCTCCGCCAGCGTCAGGAGCAACTCCAGGGTCGGCGCCATGATCTCCGGTCCGATCCCATCGCCCTCGAATACGCAGATTTTGAGCCGCTCGCGCATGGCCGCCCCTTTCTTTGTCTCTGGCGGTCGATTGTGCACTTTCCGCCTGTTCAAGGTGCATGAAGTTGTGCATACAGTAATGTATGCACTTTCAACAAGTGCGGAAACTGGGAGGAGGAGACAAGATGAGACTCGCAGCCTTCACCGCTGGGATCCTTGGCGTTGCCATCGCAGGCGCCGCCCCGGCGCAGGACTACCCGTTCCGCGACATCACCACGGTCGTCGTCTGGGGCGCGGGCGGCGGCACCGACTCGATCAACCGCATGATCATGGGCGAGATGGAGAAGGAGCTGCCGGTCTCGATCAGCGTCACCAACGTCACCGGCGGCGTCGCCGGCTCGAACGGCATGGTGTTCGCGATGAACCAGCCGAAGGACGGCTACACCATGGCCGGCATCTCGGAATCGAATGTCACCGCCTCGGTGCAAGGCGGTTGGGATGAGACGTTCGATGCCTGGTATCCCTTCATCGTAGGCGGCTCGCCCGACCTGATCTCGGTCTCGGCCAGCGCGCCGTATCAGACGCTGGACGAGTTGATCGCGGCCGCGAAGGCAGCACCCGGTACCATCCCGGCCGGCGCCTCGGGCGCGGGGTCGATCCACCATCTGAACCTTCTCGCGTTGGAGAAGGGCGCCGATATCAGCGTCAAGTTCATCCCCTATGGCGGCTCTGCCCCCGCGCAGGAGGCTGCGGTGGCCGGCGAGGTGCAGATCATCGTCACCTCGCTGGCCGAGCAGCAGGGCTTGATCAAGGGCGGCGAACTGCGCCCGCTGGCCACGCTGACGCCCGAGGCGGCCGAGATAGACGGCACGACCATCCCCTCGGCCTTCGACAGCTATCCCGGCCTGTCGGAGTACCTGCCGCTGAAGCAGGCAATCGGCTTCGCGCTGCCGGCCGACGCGCCGGACGCGGCCAAGGCGGCTATCTCGGCCGCGTTCGAGAAGGCGATGCAGTCCCCCGTGGTCACGGAATGGGCCAAGGCGAACTATTACGACCTGTCCGGTGCTGCCGGCGACGACGCGAGTGCGCTGTTCGCCACGCTGGAGAGCAACTTCGCCTGGACGCTGCACGATCTCGGCGCCGCCAAGGTCGACCCGTCCACCCTGGGTATTCCGAAGCCCTGAGACCCATGCCCATGGCGCGGCTGCCGAGGCGGCCGCGTCTTCGGAGGACCTCATGGATCCGGACAAGACGGCGCTGCGCCGCGGCGATTTCTGGACGGCGCTTTTCCTGATCGCCCTCTCTATCTTCTTCCTGGCCCGCACCGCCACCCTGCCATGGGTGGATGTCAGCTCGGCTGGGGTCGAGGGCGACTGGTACAACTCGGCAGCCCTGGTGCCCTTCCTGATCTTCGGTGCGTTGCTGGTGCTCGCCGTCGGCCTCATGGTCGTTGCGGTGCGCGATGGCGGCCTGCCCGAAGGGTTGCGGCGGGTGATCGCCGGGCGAGCCTTCGGTGGCCGAGGCGTCTGGTCGCTGCCCCGCCCGGCACTGACCGCCGGCAGCCAGCGTATCGTGATGGTTTCGGTAATCCTGCTGGCCTATATCGTCGCCCTCGTGCCGCGGGTCGATTTCGTGGTGTCGAGCGCGCTGGTGATCACCGCGCTGATCTTAGGCTTCCACGCCTCGCGCCCGCGCGCGGCGGCGATCGCGGCGGCCGCGGTCGTGCTGCCCGCAGCCTATGCGATGGTCGCGAACTTTCCGTCCTCGGCCTGGCAGGCGCCCCATGACGACGACTGGGTGACGCTCGCCTGCTTCGCCCTGCTTGTCGTCGTCGGCTTGGTCGAGGCGAAGCTGGCCGAGGGACGGATCGACCGGGCGCGTCTCAGCGCGCCTGTGATGGCGCTGGTCGTGCCCTTCCTGCTGGTCTGCGCGATGGCCTTCGGCTTTCGCCAGAACGTGCCGAACAGCGGTGGGCTGATCTTCACCCAGGTGCAGTACCACTATTACGTCACGCTCCGCCCGCTTTGGCAGGGTTCCTGAGCGGTGGAGGGCGCGCTCGCCAACGCTGGGCTGTTCTTCGCCGCGCTGGGCGATCTGGCGACCGATCCCGCAGCCTATGCCTATCTCCTGCTGTCGGTGGCGCTGGGGATCGTATTCGGCGCGCTGCCCGGGCTGACGGCGACGCTGGCGGTGACAATCCTGACCGGCTTCTTCGGCAACAAGGTGCCGGTCGAGCAGTCGTTGATTGCGCTGATCGGTGTCTATGCCGGCGCGATCTATGGCGGCTCGTACCCCTCGATCCTGCTCAACATCCCCGGCACGGCGGCTTCTGCCGCGACGGCGATGGATGGCCACCCGCTGACTCGACAAGGCAAGGGCGGGCAGGCGCTTGGGCTGACCACGACGGCCTCGTTCCTCGGCACGGTGGTGGGAGCGATCTGCCTGCTTGCCTTCGTCTGGGTGTTGTTGGCGCTCGCCCGGCAGATCGCCTCGCCCGAGAAGGCGCTGCTCGCGCTGTTCGGCATCCTCGTCTCGGGCACGCTGATGAGCAAGGATCTGGTGATCAAAGGCTGGATCTCGGGTCTCGTGGGCCTCGCTATGGCCATGGTCGGCCTCGATCCGATCCTGTCGGAGGACCGGTTCACCTTCGGCTGGTCCTATCTGCTATCGGGCTTCCAAGTCGTACCGGTGCTGATGGGTGCCTTTGCGATCCCGCAGATCCTGGACGGTTTGCGCGTGGGGCCGATCACCGGCCACCTGCCGCAAGTGGGCCGCATTGTGCCCGGCCTCGCCTCGATCCGCCGCCACGGCGGCACCGTCGCGCGCTCCGGCGCCATCGGCGTCGGCATCGGCGCCTTGCCGGGCGTCGGCGAGGACGTGGCCGGCTGGGTGTCCTATGGCGTCGGGCGCAACCTGTCGCGCGAACCGGAGCGCTTCGGCCAGGGCTCGTTCGACGGCCTGCTGTCGTCCGAGACGGCGAACAACGCCTGCATTGGCGGTGCGCTGATCCCGCTGCTGGTGCTCGGCATCCCGGGCTCGCCCCCGGCGGCGGCGCTGCTGGGCGCGCTGATGATCAACAACGTCACCCCGGGCCCGACAATCGATCCGGGTCTCGTGATGCGCATCGTCGCCATCCTCGTGATGTGCTCGCTCGCCATCCTGCTCCTGGGCTTCGTCTTCGCCCGGGTTTTCGTGAGCGCGCTGAAGCTGCCGCAGACGCTGTTTCTCCCGATCATCCTGGTGCTCACCACCATCGGCTCGTTCTCCGTCGGGGGCGGGATCAACGACCTCTACATCATGCTGGTGATCGGGCTCGTCGTCTATGCCGCCGGTAAGGCGCATTTCCCGATCGCGCCGCTCGTCATCGGCGTGATACTCGGCGGCCTGTTCGACGAGAGCCTGCGCCGGGCGCTGCTGGTCTCGGACGGATCGCTGGCGATGTTCGTAACCCGGCCGGTCTCGCTGGTGCTGCTGGTTCTGATCGCGATGCTGGTGCTTGGCCAGCTTCCGGCGTTCCGGCGCCTCGGCGCCAAGCTCGTACCCCGCCGAGCCTGAGCGCCTGCGCGACACGGAGAAAGCATGTACTGCGTCACCGTCGAGTTCACTCTGCACCCGGGCGCCGCCGACGCCTTCATGCCGCGCATGCGCCAGCAACGCGACGACAGCCTCAGGCTGGAGGACGGGTGCTCGATCTTCGAGATCTGGACGGGTGCCGACCATCCCGACACTGTCTATCTGTACGAGATCTACGCCTCGGCAGAGGCATTCGAAATCCATCTCGCCTCCGCGCATTTCAGAGCCTTCGCGAAGGACATCGAGCCGCTGGTGGCCGCGCGCACGCTGAAGCGTTGGGATAGGCGCGAGCCATGACCATGGTGTGGGAGGTCTACGCCCTCAAATACGCCACGCGGGCAGGAGGGCGGGTACGGGCCGACAGCTTCCTGTTCGACGACCACGCGAGCCCGCACACCATCGACTATTATCTGTGGGTACTGCAGAGCGGCGGGCGCACGATCGTAGTCGATACCGGCTATGACACGGCCGAGGGAGCGCGGCGCGACCGGCCGATCATCCGCGATCCCGTCATCTGCCTGCAGGATTTCGGCGTAGGCGCCGAGACTGTCGACACCGTCATCGTCACCCATCTGCACTATGATCATGCGGGTGCGCTGACGCGCTTCCCGGCCGCGCGCTTCCACCTGCAGGCCGCCGAGATGGCCTTCGCAACCGGTCCCTGCATGTGCAGCCCGGCGCTGAACCATCCGTTCACGGCCGAACATGTGTGCGACATGGTCCGCCATGTGTTCTCGGGCCGCGTGGTGTTCCATGACGGGGACGGCAGTGTCGCGCCCGGGGTCGAGGTCGCGGCCATCGGCGGGCACTCCCGTGGCCTGCAGGCCGTGCGCGTGCTGACGGCTCGAGGCTGGCTGGTGCTGGCCTCCGACGCCTCCCATTTCTACGAGAATTGGGTGGCGGAGAAGCTGTTCCCGATCGTCGTGGATGCCGAGGCGATGGTCCACGGGTTCAGACGCCTGCCGCGCCTGGCGGGCGACGCGACGCTGGTAGTGCCAGGCCACGATCCGCTGGTGCGCGACTATTTCCCACGCGTCGCCGGCGATCCGGACGGGGCGGCCGTGCACCGCCTTGATGTCGCACCCGACCCGGCCCTCTCAGACTATCTCGCGACGCTTAGTCCCTGAGCCTCGATGCGATGCAGGACGGCGGAGGCGGTGAAGGCCATCTGGGCGGCGGACGCCCCAGACGCCCCTGGCCCGCAGGGTGTGCCCGGGGTTGAATGGCATGGTATCTGCCGCTATCGACGCGGCGCGGCTGGCCGACAGGCTGGTGATGGGTGGCGTATTGCCGTGGGAATTGGCAGCCCGCGACCGATACCTATCTACAATGCTGGATGAAGGGGTGTAGCTCAGTTGGTAGAGCGACGGTCTCCAAAACCGTAGGTCGGGGGTTCGAGACCCTCCGCCCCTGCCACCGCCAGCCGCCTGCGACCGAGACCGCGGTGCCCGAACGACGCCAGCGCCGATAGGGCGGGATCTAGCGAGGACGATATGAAGAACCCGGTGGATTTCGTGAATGAGGTACGCGCCGAGGGCTCGAAGGTCGTCTGGCCCAACCGGCGCGAGGCTGGTCTCACGACGGTCATGGTTTTCGTCATGGCGACGATCGTCGCGATCTTCTTCTTCTTCATCGACCAGGTGCTGTCGATCCTGGTGGAAATGCTGCTGAGCCTCTGACCGGCGGTGCTTCGTTAGGTTGGGTCGGCAAAAAGAGGGACCCGGCCCTTGCACACCGTGCGCTTGTCGGCTACGCGGCGCACTCTCACGCAGAACCGGCTGCACGAATCGCCATTCCTCACGGTGGCTGTGATGAGGCGATGGTGGAAGGATCGGGGTTTCGATGACGGCCCGCTGGTATTCAGTGCATGTGCTCTCGAACTTCGAGAAGAAGGTCGCCGAGGCGATACGTGAGGGCGCGGAACAGCACGGTCTGACCGAGCAGGTGCTCGAGGTCATGGTGCCGACCGAAGAAGTGGTCGAGGTGCGCCGCGGGCAAAAGGTGAATGTCGAAAAGCGCTTCATGCCCGGCTATGTGCTGGTGCGCATGGAGATGACGGACGAGGCGTATCACCTGATCAAGAACACGCAGCGCGTAACGGGGTTTTTGGGCCCGCAGGGCCGGCCGACGCCGCTCCGCGACGCCGAGGTGGCGCGCATCCTCAACCAGGTCGAGGAGGGGCTGGAGCGCCCGCGCCCTTCGATCACCTTCGAGGTCGGCGAACAGGTCAACGTCACCGACGGCCCGTTCGAGAGCTTCACGGGATTGGTCGAGGATGTCGACGAAGAGAACGCGCGCCTCAAGGTGACGGTGTCGATCTTCGGCCGGGCGACGCCGGTCGAGCTGGAATACTCGCAGGTCGCCAAGGCGTCCTGACGGGTTTGTCGGTGGGAGGCGGGGGCGTCGCGACGTCCGCTGCCGCACCACCCTTTCGTAAGAGGGGACCGGCGCGCCGGGACCCGAGGGAAGTGGAGAGAGACCGATGGCCAAGAAGAAGGTCATGGGCCACCTGAAACTGCAGGTGCCCGCAGGCAAGGCGAACCCGTCGCCGCCGATCGGCCCTGCGCTGGGTCAGCGCGGGATCAACATCATGGGCTTCTGCAAGGAGTTCAATGCCAAGACGCAGGAGATGCAGCCGGGCGCGCCCTGCCCGACGGTGATCACGTACTATGCGGACAAGAGCTTCACCTTCGAGATCAAGACGCCCCCGGCGTCTTTCCTGCTGAAGCAGGCGGCGAAGCTGAAGTCGGGTGCCGCGAAGACCGGGCGCGAGACGGTCGGCACGGTCAGCCGCAAGCAGGTGCGCGAGATCGCGGAACTGAAGATGAAGGACCTAAACGCCAACTCGGTGGAGGCCGCGATGCTGATCATCGTCGGTTCGGCGAAGTCCATGGGCATCGAGGTGAAGTGATGGCGAAGCTCGGCAAGCGCATGAAGGCGATCAAGGAAGCCACCCAGGGCAAGGGCCCGCTCCCGGTGGAGGAGGCGGTGGCGCTGATCAAGGCCAACGCCAAGGCCAAGTTCGATGAAACGGTCGAGGCGGCGATCAATCTGGGCGTCGATCCGCGGCACGCCGACCAGCAGGTGCGCGGTGCGGTGACGTTGCCGAACGGCACCGGCAAGGCGGTGCGCGTCGGCGTGTTCGCCCGCGGCCCCAAGGCCGACGAGGCGCGCGAGGCCGGTGCCGACGTGGTCGGTGCCGAGGACCTGATGGAGACCAGTCAAGGCGGCACGATCGATTTCGACCGCTGCGTCGCCACGCCCGACATGATGCCGATCGTCGGGCGCCTCGGAAAGATCCTGGGGCCCCGGGGCCTGATGCCGAACCCGAAGGTCGGCACCGTGACCATGGACGTGAAGAAGGCGGTCGAGGACGCCAAAGGCGGCCAGGTCACGTATCGCGTCGAGAAGGGCGGGATCATCCATGCCGGCGTCGGCAAGGCCTCGTTCGAGGATGCCAAGCTGGTGGAGAACATCCGCGCGCTGGTCGACGCGGTGAACAAGGCCAAGCCCTCGGGTGCCAAGGGCACGTATCTGAAGAAGGTGTCGGTCAGCTCGACCATGGGGCCGGGCGTGTCTGTAACGGTCGACAGCATCGTGGCGCCAGCAGCGGCGCCGGCGGCCGAATAGGGCCGCGTGAGATCCCCCGGGGCGACCGGGGGTGTCCGGGTGCGGATCAAGGTTCGCACCCACCTGTCCGAGACGGCGGGCGGCCCCTGAGACGAAAGGTCGATGGGGCGGAAGTCCTGCCATAGACGGGGACTGGACGGGAATGTGGCGGGCCTGCCCCGCGGCGATCCTGGTCGGGACCCCGGACGGGACCCGAAGAGCGCCCGGCCCCGGTGCGATGGGGGCCAGGCCATGTGAGCCGGCGGCGGCCGGGACCCATGCGGGGACCGGTTGGCGCCAACTGGAGAGAGACTGTGGATAGAGCCCAGAAAGCACAGACGGTCGACGAGCTCGGCCGGATCTTTTCGGACTCTGGTGTCGTCGTGGTTGCCCACTACGCCGGCCTCACGGTCGCGCAGATGCAGGATTTCCGAGGCCGGATGCGTGAAGCCGGCGGCGGGGTCCGCGTTGCGAAGAACAGGCTCGCCAGGATCGCCCTAGAGGGCAAGCCCCAGCAGGACATGGGGCAGTATCTCAAGGGCCAGACCGTGCTGGTCTACTCCGAGGACCCCACGACCGCGGCCCGTGTCGCGGACGAGTACGCCAAGACGAACGAGAAGTTCGAGATCGTCGGCGGCTCGATGGGGGAGGCCGTGCTGGATCCCGCAGGGGTGACGGCGGTGGCGAAGATGCCGAGCCGCGAGGAGGTCATCGCCTCGCTCGTGGGCTGCATCGTCTCGCCGGCGGCCAATCTCGCGGGGGCCATCGCGGCGCCTGGTGCCAATCTCGCAGCGATCGCCAAGACCCTCGAGGAGAGGGAGCAGGCCTGACGCGCAGCCGTGGGCCGGGGCGGGCGAGCACCGCGACCCGGATGCCACGATCACAACTGGATACGAGAGAGAAACCCATGTCGAAGATCGAAGAACTTGCCGAAAACCTTGTCGGCCTCACCCTTCTCGAGGCGGTGGAGCTGAAGAACCTGCTCAAGGACAAGTACGGCATCGAGCCGGCCGCCGGTGGTGCCGTCGTCGCCGCGATGCCGGGCGCCGGTGGTGGCGATGCGGCGCCCGCGGCCGAGGAGAAGGACGAATTCGACGTTATCCTGGTCGAGGCGGGTGCCAAGAAGATCAACGTGATCAAAGAGGTGCGCGCGATCACGGGTCTCGGCCTGAAGGAGGCCAAGGACCTGGTCGAGGCCGGTGGCAAGGCCGTCAAGGAGGCCGCGCCCAAGGAGGAAGCCGAGGAGATCAAGAAGAAGCTCGAGGAAGCCGGCGCGAAGGTCGAGCTTAAGTGAGTTTCATCACCGGCCACTCTGCCGGGATCGTGTGAAATGGCG
>JBCCSW010000085.1:0-12493 GCA_039199465.1 Pseudomonadota bacterium | reverse complement strand
CGCCCTTCCGCGCCTTCCTCGAGGAGCGGGAGGCGCGCGGCGCGCCGGGCCGCAACTGGCTGTTCTTCGGCGACCAGCACGAGGCGACCGACTTTCTGTATCGCGAGGAGGTCATCGACTGGATCGACCGCGGTCTGCTGGAACGCGCCAGCCTCGCCTGGTCGCGCGACGGGGCCGAGAAGGTCTATGTCCAGCACCTGATCGAGCGCGAGGGCCCGGCGTTCTTCGACTGGCTGGAAGCGGGCGCTGCGATCTATGTCTGCGGCGACGCCAGCCGCATGGCCGCCGATGTCGACGCCGCCATCCGCCGGGTCATCGTGACGGCAGGCCAGCGCAGCGCCGAGGACGCCGACGCCTATGTCGAGGCGCTGAAGAAGGCACATCGCTACCAGCGCGACGTGTACTGATCGCGGCGCGCGACCAGCGCCGACATTGTCTCCCCAACACCGCCGTGGTGGGCTTGTGGGCGCGTCTCACCTCGCGGGGCGCGCGCGCGCACCCTGAGCCCTGAGTGAGCACGGTTCTCGCGGTCGTCGTCGAGCCAAATGCCGCTCTCGCCCGGTCCCGTGGCGGTACCGGCAAGGGGCTCGTGTCGCGACAGACCCGCTTCAGCTTTTTCATGAGAGCGTCGCGGAGGCGTCGCGGATTCCGTTGCGCGCGGGATGGGGCGACCCGGGGCCTTGGGTCTCTCCCGGCAGCATCATGAACCTCGGGCTGTTGCCTCAGGAGACTGGGCGCCATGCTCGCTTGGCGTTTCGATGCTCTTCTGCCGATCGAGAAACGCTTGGTTTTTCTTGATGTTGGGCGCCGGTGCTCTCGCTCGATGCCGCGGCCGTTGGGGCCAACGTCAATCGGCGTCAGATTGGGAATTCAAAATTTGGCATACCAAATACCATTGACACATTCCTGATATGAGACGACACCTCCGATCGGAGCTCCGCAAAGCGGGCCCAGACAAGGTTAAGGGAGGAAACCATGTATCTCCGCGCTCTCGGCGCCACCGCTGCGGCGGTCGCCCTGCTTGCGGGCTCGGCAGCGGCCGCCGAGTTTCCGAGCAAGACCATCGAAGTCGTAACCCATGCCGGCGCGGGCGGGGGCACCGATGTCACCACCCGAATGATGATGCTGCGCGCCCGGCGCGAGCTGAAGGCCGACATGGTCGTCGTCAACAAGCGCGGCGGCGGCGGTGTCGTCGCGATGGACTACTACCTGGGCGTGCCGGCCGACGGCCACTCGATCCTGACCTTCACGATCGGCCATGCCGCCGAGCTCGCCAAGGGCAAGACCGAGATGACGCTGGACGACATCCGACCGATCGCCCGCGGGACCGACGACCCGCAGATCCTTATGGTGCGCTGCGGCGCCTATGACAGCGCCGAGGATTTCGTCGCCAAGCAGAAGGACGCAGCGATCAGCTACGGCACCACCCATGTCGGCAACATCGACGACGTGTCGGCCTTCATGTTCACCAAGAAGGGCGGCATGCAGACGCCTAAGATCCTGCCGTTCGACGGTGGCGGAGAACTCGCGACGCAACTGGTCGCGGGCGCGGTCGACGCCGCGGTGCTTAACCTGGCCGAGGCGCAGAGCCAGATCGACGCGGGCGATATTTGCCCGATCGTCGTCTTGGCCGATGAGCGGATGTCGGCGCTACCGGACGTCACGACCGCCAAGGAAATGGGCATCGATGTCAGCTTCTCCACCGTGCGCGGCTTCGTCGTTCACAAGGACACGCCCGACGAGGTGGCCGCGGCGCTCGAGGACGCACTGCTGAAGTCGATGAACCACGCGGTGTATCAGGGCTTCCTGACCTCGGTCGGCCTCGACGAGACCTCGGTCGCAGGCGCCGATGCCTGGGGTAGCCAGGTCGAGACCATGGTCACCGACATGCAGGCCGCCCTGCAGGAACTCGGCTTTATTCAGTGAGGGTGCGACGGGCGGCGGTCACGCTTCCGCCGCCCGAGCCCCGCGAAAGGCCGATCCATGCAGGACGCCCCCAAATCGTCGATCGAGCGCGGGCTGGTGCCGGTCGTCATCGTCGCGATCTGCGCCGGCGCGATCATCGTATCGCTCGGCTTCGACCGGATGCCGCCGATCCTGAAACGGGGCATCCAACCCGCCGATTTTCCGCAGCTTATCGCGGGCCTGATCATCGCGCTGACGGCGCTGGCCACCTGGCTCGACCCGGTCGATGTCAGCGAGCGCATTGGCAATCAGACCTGGGCGACCTTCGCGCTGATGTGCGTGTTCGCGGCGCTGATCCCGATCGATCTGTTTCTGGCGCTTGGGGTCTTCGCGGTGCTGTTGGCCGCGCTCTGGGGCGAACGGCGGCTGATCGCGCTGCTCAGCGTCGGCATCGTGGTCCCGGCGGCGGTGTTCCTGCTGTTCGACTTCGCCTTTCAGATCCGATTTCCGCGCGGGCTGCTGACCGCGCTTTGGTACGGGTGACGCCATGGATGCCTTCATCGGCGGGCTGCTCTCCCTCGCCGACCCGCAGCTTCTGATCCTGCTCGTCCTCGCGACGCTGGGCGGCGTGCTGATCGGCGCGCTGCCGGGTCTGAACGCGACGACGGGCGCGGCGCTGCTGCTGCCCTTCACGCTGACGATGGAGCCCGTGGCGGCGATCGCGGTGCTGACGGCGATCTATTGCGCGGCGACCTTCGCGGGCGCGATCACGGCCATCCTGATCAACACGCCCGGCACCTCGGCCAGTGCCACGACCTGCCTGGACGGCTATCCGCTGGCGCAGCGGGGCGAGGCGGGGCGCGCGCTCGGCATCGCGGTGGTCAGTTCGACCATCGGTGGGCTGCTGTCGGTCGTCGTGCTGATGCTGGCGGCGCCGCTGCTGGCGCGCGCGGCCTACAACTTCGCGCCGCCCGAGTACTTCGCGCTCACGGTCTTCGGTCTGTCGATGCTGGCGACCATCGGCGACGGCTCGCCGGTCAAGAACCTCATCTCCGGTGCCTTCGGCGTGCTGCTCGCCACCATCGGCACCGATCTGATGACGGGGGTCGAGCGCTACACCTTCGGCTATGCCGAGCTGTCCGAGGGCATCGGCTTCGTCCCGATCATGATCGGCGTGTTCGGCATCTCGGAACTGCTGGTGCAGGCCTCGAAGCTGGATGTCGTGCGCGAGCGGATCACGCTGAAGGCCATGCGCCTGCCATCGCGCGAGGACTATCGGCGCATCTGGAAGACCATCCTGCGCTCCTCGGGCATCGGGACCTTCATCGGGATCCTGCCGGCCGAGGGCGCCACCGTCGCCTCGATGATCGGCTATAACGAGGCGCGGCGCTGGTCGCGCGCACCGCAGGAGTTCGGCAAGGGCGCGATCGAAGGCATCGCCGGTTCGGAATCTGCCAACAACGCCGCCACCGGCGGTGCAATGGTCCCGACCCTGGCGCTCGGCATCCCGGGCTCGCCCACGGCGGCGGTGATCCTGGCCGGCCTGATGGTCCATGGACTGCGGCCTGGACCGACCATGTTCACCGACCAGGCGGAATTCGCCTTCGCGATCTTCTGGTCGATGCTGCTGGTGAACGTGATGTTCCTCGCCATCGGGCTCTATGGCGCGCGTCTCTTCGCCCGCGTCACGCTGATCCCGGTGCCGGTGCTCTGGCCCTGCGTGTTCATCTTCTCGATCGTCGGCGCCTATGCGCTGGACCAGTCGATGTTCGATGTCTGGGTCGCGCTGGTCGCGGGCGTCGTCGGCTTTCTGATGCGCCGCTACGGCTTCTCGGTCGTGCCGCTCGCCATCGGGCTGATCCTCGGCAAGATGCTGGAGCAGCGGCTCGGCCAGTCGATGGTGATGCTGGACGAGCAGTGGTGGCTGATGGCCACGCGCCCGCTCTGCCTCGTGTTTTTCGTGCTGACTGCGCTGGCTCTGTTCGGCCGGCCGCTTTGGGGTCTGCTGTTCCGCCAGCGCGCTCCACTAGCCTCGACCGGTGAATAGAATGACCAGGATTACCGCCGTCCGCGCCCGCGTTTGGCACTGGACCGGGCCGACCGTCCCGCCGCAGGGCAATTTCTGCACCAACGCGAGCGACCTGCTGTATGAGCGTGGCGACGCGATGCAGTCGTTCCGCTTCCATTCCTGGCTGACCTGCGAGGTGACGGTCGACAGCGGCGAGGTCGGGATCGGCAACGCGGCGCTGGCGCCGGGGCTCGTCAAGAAGGCGATCGACGACCACTACGCGCCCCTGGTGATCGGCGAGGACCCGTTCGACTACGCCTATCTCTGGGAGAAGATGTACCGCCGCACCCATGCCTGGGGTCGGAAGGGCGTCGGCATGACCGCGATCTCGGCCATCGACATCGCGCTGTGGGACCTGATGGGCAAGCTGACCGGCAAGCCGGTGTTCAAGCTGCTCGGCGGTCGCACGAAAGAGAAGATCCCGGTCTACTACTCCAAGCTCTATGCCGGCAGCGTCGAGGCGATGCAGGCCGAGGCCGAACAGGCCATGAGGGCCGGCTACCAGGGCTTCAAGACCCGCTTCGGCTTCGGGCCGAAGGACGGGCCGGCCGGCATGCGCGAGAACCTGAAGCGCGTCGAGGCCATCCGTGAGGTCATCGGCTATGACCGTGACCTGATGCTGGAAGCCTATATGGGCTGGAACCTCGACTATACGCGCCGGATGATCCCCAAGCTGGAGCGCTTCGAGCCGCGCTGGCTGGAGGAGCCGGTGATCGCCGACGACCTGTATGGCTATGCCGAGCTGAACCGCGGCCCGATCCCGATCTCGGGCGGCGAGCACGAGTTCTCGCTGCTCGGCTGCGCGCAACTGCTCCAGGCCCGGGCCGTCAGCGTGCTGCAATACGATACCAACCGGGTCGGCGGCATCACCGCGGCGCAGAAGATCAATGCGGTCGCGGAAGCCCACCAGATCCCGGTGATCCCGCATGCCGGGCAGATGCACAACTATCACCTGACGATGGCCAACGCGAACTGCCCGATCGCCGAGTACTTCCCGGTCTTCGACGTCGAGATCGGCAATGAGCTCTTCTACTACATCTTCAAGGGCGACCCCGACGCGGCGGACGGCTTCATCGACCTCGACGAGCACACACCCGGTCTCGGCATCGAGATCTCGGACGCGCATGCCGGCCATTTCCGGATCGAGGGCTGAGGATGGCCTATTCCGGCATCTGGCCCGTCGCGCCCTCGATCTTCCATGACGACGGTTCGCTGGACCTCGACGGTCAGCGCCGGGCGCTCGACTGCATGGTGGCGCAGGGCGTCGACGGGATCTGCATCCTCGCGAATTTCTCGGAACAGTTCCTGATCTCGGATGGCGAGCGCGAGACGCTGACGCGCATGTGCCTGGAGCATATCGCGGGCCGCGTGCCGGTGATCGTGACCGTCAGCCATTACGCCACCGACATCGTCGTCGCGCGGGCGACGCTCGCCAAAACGCTGGGCGCCGAGGCGGTGATGATGATGGCGCCCTATCACGGCGCATTGCTGAAAGGCACGGCGGAGCAGACCTATGAGCAGTTCGCCCGCGTCGGCGCGGTCGGCATCCCGATCATGCTGCAGGACGCCCCGCTGTCGGGCGTCGACCTGTCCGTGGCGCTGCTGGCCCGCATGGCGCGCGACATCGCCATGCTGAAGATGTTCAAGATCGAATGCGCCGGCACCGCCGCCAAGATCCGCGCCCTGCTGGCCGAGGCGGGCGAGGCCGTCGAGGCGCCGTTCGATGGCGAGGAGGCGATTTCGCTGATGGCCGATCTCGATGCCGGCGCGCGGGGCACCATGACCTCGGCGCTCATTCCCGACCAGATCCGGCCCGTGGTGATGTCGCATCTGGCAGGCGACCGGGCTGCAGCGCTGGCCGGCTATGCCCGCATCCTGCCGACGGTGAACCACGAGAACCGCCAATGCGGCTTCCGCGCCGCCAAGGAGGCCATGGTGGAGGGCGGCGTGATCCGCTCGGCCTTCTGCCGCCACCCGATCCCGCCGCTGCATCGCGAGACGCGCGCGCAACTCATGGAACTGATCCGCCCGTTGGACCCCGTCGTGCTGCGGTTCGGCGCGTGAACGAGAGCAGCCCCGACATCCGCGCCGTGGTCGGTGGCGCGCTGCCGAGCCTTGCCCGCCGTTCGCTTGGTGAGGAGGCGGCCGATGCGCTGCGCGAGCTGATCCTGCTGGAGAAACTTGCGCCCGGAACCCCGGTGCGCGAGAGGGACCTGGCCGAGGCGCTCGGCATCAGCCGCACGCCCCTGAAGGAGGCACTGCGTCTGCTGGAGGCCGAGGGCCTCGTCGAATACAGTACCACCCGGCGCCCCCGCGTCGCCAATCCGACGATCGAGGACATCGCCGACAATCTGGCGGTGCTGGGCGCATTGGAGGGGCTGGCGGGCGAGCTGAGCGCGCATCACGCGAGCGACGAGGAGATCGCCGAGATCGCGCACCGATGCCGCGAGATGCGCGCGCGCTCAGACACCGCGACGCCGCTGGATTTCTTCCGCCTGGACATGGCGTTCCACCGCCGGATCGTGGCGATCGCGCGCAACGCCGCGCTGGAGGCGACGCATGGCCAGTACAACGCGCGGCTGTGGCGCGCACGCTTCATCTCCTCGCGCATGCGCACCAGCCGGGAGAACACGCTCCGCCAGCACGACGACATCGTCACTGCGCTTGAGGCCCGCGACGCCAAGGCGACGCGGCAGGCGCTGAAGGCCCATCTCGAGACCGCCGTCGACAACATCGCCGTGTCGATGAACCAGCTCAACGCTGCGGAGGACGCATCATGAAACCGCGCATCGGCATTATCCCCGGCGACCCCGGTGGGATCGGACCGGAGTTGATCGCCAAGCTGCTGGCCGAGCCCGAGACCCAGGCGCGCGGCGCTATCCTGCTGATCGGCGACGCCCATGTCTTCGAGCTTGGCCAGCGCCAGGCGGGCATCGCGCATGTGCTGCACCAAGTCGACCCGCGCGCTGGCGACTGGACCATGGCGACGGCGGGCGCCGAGGGCTTTGCGCATCTGCCGCATGACACCATCGGGCCGGAAGACGTGGCAATCGGCGCGGTGAGCGGGGCCTCCGGCCGCTCGACCTTGCAGAACCTCGACCTCGCGCTCGACCTCGTGGCCGAGGGCGTGATCGACGCCATCGTCTTCGGCCCGTTCAACAAGGCGGCGATGCACCTGGCCGGCATCGGCCATGCCGACGAACTGCACTATGTCGCCGCACGCCAGGGCGTGGAGGGGTACATCTCCGAGCTCAACACGCTGGACGGGATCTGGACGAGCCGGGTTACCAGCCACATCCCGCTGCGCGCCGTGGCCGACGTGATCGACGGCGACCGGATCACCGAGGCGGTGATGCTGATCGAGCGGACGCTCCGCCGCTCGGGCATCAGGCGGCCGCGCATCTCGGTCGCGGCGCTGAACCCGCATGCCGGCGACAACGGCAATTTCGGGCGGGAGGAGATCGACGTGATCCGCCCCGCCGTCGAGACCATCGCCGCGCGGCAGCTCGCCGTCGACGGGCCCTGGCCATCGGACACGGTCTTCCTGAAGGCCCAGCGCCGCGAGATCGACGGGATAGTGACGATGTATCACGACCAGGGGCAGATCGCGCTCAAGCTGATGGGCTTCGACCGGGGCGTCACGGTTCAAGGCGGCCTGCCCTTTCCCATGACGACGCCCGCCCACGGCACGGCCTTCGACATCGCGGGCCAAGGCGTCGCCGATCTGGGCGCCATGCGCGCGGCCTTCGACATCGCCTGCGACATGGTCCAGCACTGGAGCGCCGCCGCATGAGCCTGCCGCGCGTCGGCTGGATTGGGGCGGGCTTGATGGGCAGCGGCATGGCACGCTGCCTGCTGGATGCCGGCCATCCGCTGAGCGTAGTGGCGCATCGCAACCGCGCCCCGGTCGAGCCGCTGATCGCGGCCGGGGCGCAAGAGGCGCAAGATGCCGCCGCGCTTGCCCGAGACGTCGACATCGTCTTCACCTGCCTGCCGAATGCCACGGTGGTCCAAGCGCTGGCCGAGACGATTGTCCCGGTGCTCGGTGAGGGGCAGATCTGGATCGACACCTCGACTTCCCTGCCCGAGGTCAGCGCGGCGCTTGCCGAGCGGCTGGCTGGGCGGAACGCGATTTTCGCCGATGCCCCGGTGACGGGCGGGCCGGAACAGGCCGCGGGTGGCGCGCTCGGCTCGCTGGTCGGCTGCGAGGACGCGCATTTCGCGGCGGTCGAAGCCGCGGTGCAGCCATATTCGATGATCGTGCGTCGCTTCGGCGCGCCGGGTCGGGGGCATGCGGCGAAGCTGCTGAACAACCTGGTGTCGCAGGGCACCATGATCCTGCTCGCCGATGCCTACCGCGCGGCCGAGCAGCTCGGCGTCGACCGCGCCGCGCTCTACGACGTGATGCTGGCCGGCGCCGCGCGCTCCGGCACGCTTGAGAAATCGGTCGCGCCGGCGCTCAAGGGCGATTACGGCGGCGCGCGCTTCACCATCGCGAATGCCGCGAAGGACCTGCGCTATGCGCGCGATCTGCTTGCCGGCACCGGCGCGGTCGACCCTGGCGTGATCGCCGCGCTGGTCGACCGGCTCGAGGGGCAGGTCGATGCGGGCCGCGGCGACGCCTTCGTCAGCACCATGCTGCGCCGCGACGCCTGACCCGCACCGCAACGCCAGACACCAGCGCAGAAGGAGGAGCCACCATGCCTCTCGACCTCAACGGCAAGCACCTTATCGCCGGCGACTGGGTCGGCGGTGCGGCCAACTTCACCTCGGCCCCGGCGAGCGGCGCACCGCGGGCCTTTGCGGCCGGCACCGACCTCGATGTCGAACGCGCCGTCGCCGCGGCCGAGGCCGCCTTCGAGCGTTTCGCCGGGCTCGACCGCACGACGCGCGCGATCTTCCTCGACCGCATCGCCGACGAGATCGAGGCGCGCGGCGACGCGATCACCGAGATCGGCTGCGAGGAGACCGGCCTGCCGGCGGCTCGGCTGCAGGGCGAGCGCGCGCGCACGACCGGCCAGCTCAGGCTGTTTGCGCGCGAGATCGAGAATGGCGACCATCTCGATCGTCGCCACGATGCGGCCCTGCCCGACCGCCAGCCGCTGCCCCGCCCCGATCTGCGCCTGATGCAGCAGCCCGTCGGCCCGGTCGCGGTGTTCGGCGCGTCGAACTTTCCGCTCGCCTTTTCGACCGCCGGCGGCGACACCGCCTCGGCCCTGGCCGCGGGCTGCCCGGTCGTGGTCAAGGGCCATCCCGCACATCCTGGCACGGCGGAGGTCGTGGCGACCGCCATCGCCGCCGCGGCCGATGCCTGCGCGATGCCGGCCGGCGTGTTCTCGCTGATCCAGTCCGACGGCATCGATGTCGGCCAGGCGCTGGTGCGCCATCCGCTGATCCGCGCGGTGGGCTTCACGGGATCGCTGCGCGCCGGTCGGGCCTTGTTCGACCTCTGCGTCGCGCGGCCTGAGCCGATACCGTTCTTTGGCGAGCTCGGCTCGATCAACCCGGTCTTCGTGCTGCCCGCCGCGTTGCGCGCGCGGGGGGCTGACATCGGGCGGGGCTGGGCGGCATCGCTGACCATGGGCGTCGGCCAGTTCTGCACCAATCCAGGCGTGCTGATCGTCCCGATGGGCGCCGAGGGCGACGGCCTGATCGACGCAGCCTCGGCAGCGCTGGGTGCCGTGGCGGAACAGACCATGCTGACCGAGGGGATCGCGGCGGGCTATCGCGTGGGCCGCGACCGGCTGGCCGGTCTCGCCATGATCGAGAGCGTGATCGCCTCCTCCTCGACGGGGCGCGCGGCCGGGCCCGATCTGCTGACCTGCGATGCGGCGACCTGGCTGGCCACGCCGGACATGGCGCATGAGGTCTTCGGCCCGCTCGGCATCGTGGTGCGCGCCGCGGGCATCGAGCAGATGCACGACATCGCGCGCGCTCTCGAGGGGCAGCTCACCGCGACGCTGCAGATCGACGAGGCGGATACCGTCGCGGCGCAGGCTCTGATGCCGATCCTGGCGCGTAAGGCGGGCCGGGTGATCGCCAACGGTTTCCCGACGGGGGTCGAGGTCGCCGCCGCGATGGTGCATGGCGGCCCCTACCCCGCCAGCACGAACTTCGGCGCCACCTCGGTCGGCACCATGGCGATCCGGCGCTGGCTGCGGCCGGTCTGCTATCAGGATATCCCGGCCGCCCTGCTGCCGGGGGATCTGCGCTGAGCCACCCGCTCAGGCGGTGGCCACGGCCGAGCCCGCAAGCCGCTCCAGCAGCCGGGCGACGGCTTCCGCGCCAGGGTCGTTATGGCCCGCCAGGCTCGCCTCGGCCAGATAGGCGGCCCGCCCCGCGCGGGCGCGGGTGATCGCGGCGGTCGCATCCGCACCCTGGCGCGCGGCCTCGGCAGCGGCATCCAGCCCGTGCGGCAGCGCCTCGAGCGCAGGCAGCAGCGCATCGATCATCGTGCGGTCGCCGGGCCGCGCGCCGCCCACTTGCTGCACCCGGTCGAGCCCGGCCTTCAGGGCATCGATCGCGTCCTTGCCGCTGGCCGAGGCGTCGCCGGCGGCGGCGAAGAAGATCGCCAGCAGCACGCCCGATGAGCCGCCCATGGTCTGGCTGAGCTCAAGCCCGATCGCGCGGTAGAGCTGCGTCTGGTCAGCCAGCGGCAAGCGGTCCAGCGCGTCGACGAGGGCGCGCGCCGCGGTCGCCAGCGTGCTGCCGGTATCGCCGTCGCCGGACTTGGCGTCCAGCGCGTTCAGATCCGCCTCCGATCCGATCATGATCGCGCAGCATCGCTCGATGAAGGCACGCGTCGCGTCGTTCTTGGACGGGATCGGCTGGATCGGCGTCAGGCCGTCCGGCAGCGCCAGCACCGTCACCTCCCCGACAGCGATGCAGCCGGGCCAGGCGATCGGCGCGACCGGGGCGACGAGCGCCGCCTCGTCCGCCTTCGACGCCGGGAACAGCGAGACCGAGAAGCCCTGCATGTCGAGCGAGGTCATCATCGCCGCGGGCCCGATCAGCCAGCGGACCTGGGAGCCGATGCGCGAGCGGGTCAGTTCCTCAGCCAGCACCGCCATCTCGAGCGGCGTCGCCCCGCCCAGATTGTTGAGCAGCGCCACATGCGGACCCGGGCCGATGGCTGGCGCCAGACGGTCCACCACCATCTCCATCGCGTCGCGGGCGCCGGAGAAGTCGACCTGCTCGATCCCCGGTTCGCCATGGATGCCGAGGCCGAGCTCGGCCTTTCCGGCGCCGATCCGGTCCTCCTTGGGCGAGCCGGGAATGGTGCAGGTATCGAGTGACATGCCGATCGAGACGACGCCTTTGACGATGCGCTGCGCCGCCTCCGCCACGGTGTCGAGATCGGCACCCTGCTCGGCCAGCGCGCCCGCGATCTTGTGCACGAACAGCGTGCCCGCCACGCCGCGTGCCTGCGGCAGGTTGGGCAGCGCGACATCGTCGTCCACGATGACCATGGCGACCTTCAGGCCCTGCGCCCGCGCCCGCTCGGCGGCGAGGCCGAAGTTCAGCCTGTCGCCGGTGTAGTTCTTGACGATCAGCAGACAGCCTGCCTTGCCGGTGACCGCCAGGATCCCCGCGAGCACCGCATCGACCGAGGGCGAGGCGAAGACCTCGCCGCAAACCGCGGCCGTCAGCATGCCCTGCCCGACAAAGCCCGCATGGCTCGGCTCGTGGCCCGAGCCGCCGCCCGAGACCAGCGCGACCTTCGAGCGGTCCCAATCGGTGCGCACGACGACTTTGATATGCGGATAGCCGTCGAGCCGCGCCAACCTGCCCCCCGCGGTGCGCAGCGTGCCCTCGATCGCCTCGGTAACCAGCGTTTCCTTGGTGTTGATGAACTGCTTCATGGCTCCGGCTCCTAGCCGCTAGATCCGCGCGCCAGCGGCGTCGAAATAGAGGGCGTTGCGGGGTTGGATGGCGATCGTGTCGCCGGGCTCCAGGTCGGTATGCACATCCGTCAGCGTGACGATGTCGTGGCCGGCCAGGTCGAGATGCAGCCGCGTCTGGTCGCCCAGATGCTCGATACGCACGACGCGCGACGACCGGCCGGCACCGTTCTGGGGGCCGTGCTGGACGCCGTGTTGGATGTGCTCGGGCCGCAGGCCGATCGTCGCGGCGCCCGCCGGCGCGCCAGCGAACAGATCTGCCGGCAACGCGTTGATCCGCGGCAGGCCAAGGCGGCCGGCGACATAGAGGCTGACAGGGTCCTCGTAGATCTCGCGCGGCGTGCCGACCTGCACCAGGCGCCCCCGGTCCAGCACGCCGATCCGGGTCGCCATGGTCATCGCCTCGATCTGGTCGTGGGTGACGTAGAGCATCGTGGCACCCAGGCTCGCCTGGATCCGCTTCAGCTCGACGCGCAGATCGGCGCGCAGCTTGGCGTCCAGCGAGCTCAGCGGCTCGTCCATCAGGTGGATCTCGGGGTCGCGGACCAGCGCGCGGCCGATCGAGACCCGCTGCATCTCGCCCCCCGACAGCGCCGTTGCCCGATTGTCCAGCTTGTGG
>JBCCSW010000084.1:0-12563 GCA_039199465.1 Pseudomonadota bacterium | reverse complement strand
CCGATGTGTGCAGGCCCGCATGGGCCGCGCCGCCGGGCGGGGCCGCCACGGCGATGCAGTCGGTCCCCGTCCCGGTGGCACGACCCGTCGGCAGGTCGGGGCCATGGGCGATCACCGCGGCGGTGCGCGCCTCGGCCGCGAGGCTCAGCGCCTCGATCAGCGCGGCCTCCGACAACGGTGTCGAGACCGCGGCGGCGATGTTGATCGTGCCGCTCGTGACCTCAGTCCCAAGCCGGGCGCCGACACGCTCGGCGTTCGAGAGGCCGACGGTCGCGACGCAGCGGGCCGCGACGCCGTCGACCGCGCATTCGGTCGAGACGACGCGGGCGAGGCTGCGCGAGGTGATGAGCCCTACCGCGTCGCCATAGCCTGCCCGCGCCATCTCGGCCGTGAACCAGGCCGCGGCGTCCAGGTCGCGCGGCAGGTCAGCATTCCGCACCTCGCGCCAAACGACGCGCGAGGCGGTCACGAAGCCCGGCCGGTTGAGGGACCAGCTCAGCACCCGGTGCGGCGCGCCCAGATCGATGACCATCCACGGTGCGGCGAGGTGCGGCTTCACGTCCCCACCCGCGCCAGCGGCTGCACGATCGGCTGGCCCGCCACCCGGTCGAGATGCGCGACGATCCCGTAGATCGCGCCCAGACGTTCCGCCGTCAGCACGCGCTCGGGCGGGCCGTCCGCGACGATGCGCCCCGCGTCGAGCATCACCAGGCGCGTGCACCAGCGCGCGGCGAGCGCCAGGTCATGGAGCGCGCAGAGAACGGCGCGGCCCTCGGCGGCGAGACGGGCGAAGGTCTCCATCGCTGCGATCTGGTGCGCGGGGTCGAGGCCAGCGATCGGCTCATCGGCCATCAAGACAGGCGTCTCCTGCGCCAGTGCGCGCGCCAGCAGTACACGCGCCTGCTCCCCACCCGAGAGCTGCGTCGCAGGGCGCTTGGCGAAGTCGGCCACCTCCATCGTCGCCATGGCCGCCGCGATCGCGGCATGGTCGGCGGCCGACAGGGGCGCGCCGGGGCGGCGATAGGGGGCGCGGCCGATCGCGACGATGGCCTCGACGGCGAGCGACCAGGCGATCTCGCGCGATTGCGGCAGCCAGGCGACCTGACGGGACCGCTCGGCGGCGGTGAGGCTTGCCAGGGTGCTCTCGCCCGTCGCGCGCACCAGGCCGAGGGCCGCGCGCATCAGCGTCGACTTGCCCGCGCCGTTCGGCCCGATCAGGCCGACGCACTCGCCAGGGCCAATCTCGAGATCGATCCCCTCGATCACGCGACGCGCCCCCAGCGAGACGGCCAGGTTGCGAAGCAGGATACGGGTCATGCCAGCCGCCGCCGGCTCTGCCAGACGAGCCACAGAAAGAAGGGCGCGCCGACCAGCGCCGTCACGACGCCGAGCTTTAGGTCGCGGCCCGGGGCGACCATCCGCACCAGGATATCAGCCGCCAGCAGCATCGCGGCCCCGCCGAGCGCCGAGGCGAGCAGCAGGCGTGAGGGCTGCGCGCCGACCAGCGGGCGCATCAGATGCGGCACCACGAGGCCGACGAAGCCGATCGCACCCGCAACCGCCGTCGCTGCGCCCACCGATGCCGCGGTGCCCAGCACGACGGCAAGGCGCAGCCGGTCGAGCCTGACGCCGACCGACGCCGCCGCCTCCTCGCCGAGCGTCAGCGCGTCGAGGCCGCGCCCTAGACGCGCGAGCAGCAGCCAGCCGAGCGCCATGAAGGGCGCTGCCAGCCAGACATGCGTCATCGACCGATCCGTCAGCGAGCCGAGCAGCCAGAACACGATCTCGAGCGCGGCGAAGGGGTTGGGCGAGAGGTTGAGCGCCAGCGAGGTCAGCGCCCCGGCAAAGGCCGTCACGGCGATGCCGGCCAGGATCAGCGTCAGCGTCCCGGCCTCGCCCCCCGCCAGGGCGAGCACCAGGAACACCGCGATCACGGCACCGGCGAGCCCCATCAGCGGCAGCGCCAACGGAAAGGCAGCCGAGAGCCCGGTATAGACCGCGATCACAGCGCCTAGCGCGGCGGAGGCCGAGACGCCGATCAGACCCGGTTCGGCGAGCGGGTTGCGCAGATAGCCCTGCAGCGCCGCGCCGCTCAGGCCGAGCGTCGCCCCGATCATCAGCGCCAGAATGGCCCGCGGCAGCCGGATCTCGCGCATGATGAGCCCGGCCGCCTCGGCCCCGCCGGCGAAGAGCCCCCTGACCCCGTCGACAAGGCCGAGCGCGGCCGGCCCCACGAGCAGCGAGGCCGCGAACAACACCGCGACCAGACTGGCCAGCGCGGCGATCAGGCTGCGATAGGGCATCACTCGAGGTTTTGCGGGGCGGCCAGCACGGCATCGCGCGCAGCCACGAGGCGCCTGACGGCGGCGACGACGAAAGGCGTGCCGCATACCCAGTCGCGGTCGGCCACCGGCGCCGTGCCCGCGCGACGCCTCAGCGCCTCGAGCGCCGGGTGGTCGAACAGCGCCTGCGCCTCGGCCGGCGTGTCGTAGGGCCGACCGGTCACCACGAGCTCGGGCGTGAGCGCCACCAGTTCTTCGAGCGCCATGGTGCCGCCGCCGTCATACCCCGCCTCCATCGCGATATTGGCGAGGCCTGCGGCGTCGAGCACGGAGCCGGCCAGCGTGGCGCGCCCGAGGGTGTAGCCGCGAGCGAAGTAGAGCGCTGCCCGCGGGCGGGCGCCCGCCTCGACCCGGGCGGCCCGCAGATCGGCGTCGAAGCGCGCGGTGATCTCGCGCGCCACGCCCTCCCGACCAAGCAGGGCGCCCATCGTCGCCAGCCGGTCGCGCACGGCCTCCAGACTGTCGGCAGGCGCGAACTCGACCACCGGGATACCGAGGCTGCGCAGCATCGAGACCGTGGCGCGGGTGGTGAAGGTCCCGGCAATCACCATGTCCGGGTCCAGCAGGAAGATCTCCTCGGCGAGGCCATGGTTCGCCGGATAGCGCGCCGCCTCATCGGCCATCGCCGAGGAGCGGCGATCGCCGGCCAGGTAGCTGACCGAGACGAGCTGGCCCGGCGCCGCCAGCAGCATGGCGAGCTGATCGGTGCAGAGGTTCATCGACACCACGCGGGACGGGGGCGATGCCGCCCTCGCCCCGATCGGCCCCGCGACGACCAGTGCGGCCGCCATGGCGCCCGACAGCATGGCGATGCCGAGCCCTCTCATCTCAGAAGCTCACGCGCAGGCCCGCAAAGCCCGCAATGCCCTGCGTCTCGAAAGTCGCGACCTCCTGATAGTCCGTGTCGGTCGCATTCTCGACCCGGGCGTAGATCTCGACAGCGTCGGTGATGTCATAGCTCCCCTGCACGCTCACCAAGACGAAGCTGTCGAGCGTTTCCCGAAACGACGGGAACGTCGAGAAGTTGTTGTCCTGCTGATCGCCATTGTAGACGACATTGCCGTTCAGCGTCGCCCGGCCATCCAGGAAGGTGTAGGTCGCATCCAGACTGGCCAGATGGCGGGCACGGCGCACTTCCTGAAATCCAGTAAAGCCGTCTTCCGACAACGTGTATGTATAGCTTCCGGTCACCGCGAGACCCTCGATCGGGAAGGCGGACAACGACAGCTCAACGCCCTGGCGCGGGCTATCGCTCTCGGCGTTGGCCAGCGTCGGATCGCCCGGTCCCGCGTCGGGGTTCCTCGCGATCTCATTCGTCAACCTGCCCTGGAAATACGTGGCATCGACGATGAGCCGACCGTCGAGCAGCGTCTGTTCGACGCCCAGATCCCATTGGAAGCTGCGTTCGGGGATCAGATCCGGATTGCCGATGAAATTGTCGCTGGTCCCGAACTGCTCGAAGAAGGTCGGGTTCACGACACCGCGCCCGACCGAGCCGTGAAAACGCGTTCCCGTCGCCTCGACAGTGTAGGCGCCCGAAACCGAGAAGGTCAGCGCGTCTTCGAAGTCGTCGTTGAAATCGTTGCGCAGGCTCGCCTGCAGCGACGCCGGGCCAAAGGCGATCCGGTACTCACCACCCAGGCCGAACAGCGTCCGGCGTTCGTCGAGACTGCCGAAGAGCGAGGTGAACTCGCTGTCCTCGCGCTCGAACTCGAAGATGCCGGTCGCCAAATGCTCGATGGCGCCGGTCTCGAAGGCAAAGCTCAGCTGGTTGCCGAGCTTGTAGCGTTGGCTCTCGCTCCTGGACGGGAAGTTCGTGACGTTATCCGCGGTGTTGCGCGTATAGCCGAAGGTCACCGTGTTCACGAGCGCGTCGTTCAGCATCTCGTAGGATGCCGACGTGCCAATGGCGAGGTCGGTCGCGTCGTTGATGAAGTCGGCATCGAAGACAAACGACGGGGCGTCGTCGAACTCGGACTCCCGGTCGACGAAGAACACGCTCGCACCCAGGTTCAGATCCTCGGAGACATCCCAGCTGGCGCGGCCCGTCAGCGTGACGTTGCGGTCGCCGTCCTGCTCCCCCTCGCGGTCGCCCGTGCCGGTTGCGAGGTTGAAGCCGTCAGTGCGGCGAAAACGGGCGCTGAGCGCCCCGTCCCACGTCTCGCCGCCGCCCGCGACCGAGCCACTGACCAGCGCGGTACCGTCCGAGCCGCCCTCGACCACGCCGCTAAAAGCGACGTCGCCGCGGTCGCCGCGCCGGGTGATGATCGAGATGACGCCGGCCGACGCATTGGAGCCGAAAAGCGCCGATTGCGGCCCGCGCAGCACCTCGATGCGCTCGACATCCGTCACGAGCAGGCTGCCGAAATCCACCTCGCCACCAAGCGCCGGCGCGATCTCCAGACCGTCGACCAGCACCAGCACATGGTTGGCTTCCTCGCCGCGCACGCGAACCTGGGTGAAGCCCCCGGGGCCGCCCGAGCGGCTGACGGCGAGGCCCGGCACCTGGCGGAGCGCATCGGCGACGTGCCGCGTCCCCCGCGCCTCGAGCTGCGCGCCGGTGATCACGGTGAAGGCGCGTCCCGTCTCCTCGACGCTGATCGGCGTGCGCCCGCCCGTCACCAGGATCTCGTCCAGCACTACGGGGTCCTGTGCACCGGCCGTTCCGGCGCCCAACCCGGTCAACGACCCTGCCAAAACCATGGCCACGGCGGCGGCCATGCCGTGTTGATGTTGCATGTCTTCACCCTTCCCCCTGCGGCCGGAGGCGTCCGACCGCGCGGTTGACCCGAAGCATCGCCGAGGATGGGCATGGGCCCGGCGCGGCGAGGCTCGCACTCGAACTCACCGCTGCGGAGGACCGCCCCGCAGACGCGCCCCGCGCCCCGGAAGGGTGACGACCTTGGCAGGTCTCCTGGCTTGCGGGTCATCGCCGCTGCCCAGCCTTCCCGACCCGTGAGGGCCAGTGGCATCGAGGGCAGTGCTCGCCGCCTACAGTTGCGGGGGCAGCCACGGCTTCGGTCCCTGATGGGTACGCCTCACCGTGTTCCCTATTAATCCGTCCGCCCGGGGGCGGGTGGGAACCAAGATCACGATGACGAAGCCACTGACATCTGCATGTGTCAAGTAGGGCTTACGGACCAGGGCGACGGTTTCGAATCCGTCGCCGCACCGGCTTGCCAAAGCAATCGACAACGCCGATCCGACGCTCGGTCTCAGCAGGTCGCTCCATGGGTTTGTGCACGGCTTCGGACCCGATGCGGGCACGGTGCGGGCACGGTGCAGCATCCGTTCGGACCCAGGATCGCCGGCCTCTTGTGTTATGTTATAACATCTCGCAAGGTCCGCGCTTAGCCAGTTGATCACCAGCCAAGAGCGACGCCATGAACACGCAAGACACGCGCCTGCCCGTCACCGTTCTGTCGGGATTCCTAGGCGCCGGGAAAACCACCCTCCTCAACCGCGTTCTCAACAATCGCGAAGGCCGGCGCGTCGCGGTCATCGTCAACGACATGTCCGAAGTGAACATCGACGCCGATCTTGTGCGGGCGGATACCCAGCTCAGCCGAACAGACGAGACCCTGGTGGAGATGTCGAACGGCTGCATCTGTTGCACGCTGCGCGATGACCTGCTGGCCGAAGTGCGCCGCCTCGCCGGCGAAGGGCGTTTCGACTATCTGCTGATCGAGAGCACTGGGATTTCCGAACCGCTGCCCGTCGCCGCCACCTTCGAGTTCCGCGATGAGTACGGTGAGAGCCTGTCCGACGTCGCACGCCTCGACACGATGGTGACCGTCGTCGATGCGGTGAACCTGCTGCGCGACTATGCCAGCCAGGACTTCCTGCGTGACCGGGGCGAGACCCTGGGCGAGGACGACGAGCGCACGCTCGTGAACCTGCTGACCGAACAGATCGAGTTTGCCGATGTCGTCATCCTGAACAAGGTCGGCGATGCGACGCCAAAGCAGGTCGATGCGGCGCGCAAGATCATCCGCAGCCTGAACGCCGATGCCCGGATCATCGAGACCAACCACTCCAACGTGCCGGCCGGCAGGATTCTGGACACCGGGCTTTTCGATTTCGAGAAGGCGCACGAGCACCCGATGTGGGCGAAAGAGCTCTACGGTTTCGCCGACCACGTGCCGGAGACCGAGGAATACGGCGTCGCGAGCTTCGTCTATCGCGCCCGCCGTCCCTTCGATCCCGAGAAGATCAAGGCCGTGCTGGGCGGGGAGATGAAGGGCGTGATCCGCGCCAAGGGTCATTTCTGGATCGCGACGCGGCCCGAATGGGTGGCCGAGTTCTCACTCGCGGGCGCGCTGTCGTCGATCCAGCCGCTGGGCACGTGGTGGGCGGCGGTGCCGAAGAAGCACTGGCCCGACCATGAGAGCGCGCGCGACTACATGCAGGCGCATTGGCAGGAGCCCTGGGGCGATCGACGCCAGGAACTCGTCTTCATCGGTGCCGGTATCGACTGGCCCAGCCTGAAGGCCAGGCTGGACGACAGCCTTGTGCCCGAGCACCTGGCACCGGGCCCCGATGCGCTGCCTGACCTGCCGGACCCGTTCCCGATCTGGCGTCGTCAGGACGCTGCTGCCTGATCGCCAGCGCGACGCGCCGCCTGAGGTTGGTGGCGACCACCAGCGTATTCGCCCGCGCATAGGCAGCGCCACCATGTGCCTTGGTCCCCGGGGCGGTTGGCCGGCCAGCGTCAAGGCCGGCCGCCCGCCACGCTGGCCGGCGTGGCGTCCGGTCGCCGCGACATCGATCACCGAAAAGAAAGCTGCACGAAGTGTAAGAACGCTGCGTCCGTCGTCGTCTTACCTATATCGACGCAACCACGGACGGAGAGACCGATGACCGATACCGACACGTGCGCCTGCCATGACTGCCCGCCGGCCTGCGGGTGTGCGCAAAGCGCGCCGGCCGACGGGCAGTGCTGCTGCGGTGAGACCTGCACCTGCGAGGCGTGCTCCTGCGGGCCGGCATGCGGTTGTCCCAACACGGCTGACCGAGCTACCCTCGACGCATGACGCATCACGATCCCCGGGCGTGCATCGCCGCTGCACTGCACGCCCATCGTCGCGACTTGACGCGCTTTGTGGCGTCCCGGGTTCCCGCGGGCGATGTGGAGGACGTGCTTCAGATCTCGGCGTTGCGCGCGATCGAGAGCGCCGACACGCTGCAGGACGCCGATCGCGTTCTGGCGTGGCTCTACCGCATCCACAGCAACATCGTGACCGATCTCGGGCGCGGCAAAGCGCGGGAACAGCGGCTGCTGGAGGCGTTGTCTCACGAGCCGGAGCCCGTCGTCGTCACGGCTGAGCCGCTTTGTGGCTGCAGTCTCGTGCAGGCGCGCCAGCTTCACGCGAACTACGCGGCGATACTGGATCTCGTCGACATCGCCGGCGCGTCCCTGTCACAGGCGGCGGCGGCGCTGAGTATCTCGGTCAACAATGCCACCGTGCGGTTGCACAGGGCCCGCGCCGCACTGAAGAAGCGGCTTCTCGAGCATTGCGGCGTGACGAGCCCGGGCGCCTGCGACGACTGTCGATGCGTCCACGAAGGATGCTGCGGGGGCTGAGGCCCGGTAGCGAAAGGCGGCGCATGGGCGACGAGGCGCTTGGCATCTGAAGCAGCTCCTTGAGGCCGATGCATCGGTTGCCTGGTCGGGTTTGCCCGCCAAGGGTGATATAGTGCTGATGCGCGCTTGGAATGGCGGCTATCGCAGGCACGCCGCATCGTTTCGCCCGATTGCGGCAGCCTCCTGCGCCAGACCGTTGTCGAGGACAGCCTCGATAAGCTCTTCTGCGTCGATGCTACAGTTGTTGATACAGCATCGCTCGAAGCCATCGCAAATCAATGGCGACTGCATCCACGCTGCGCAGCAATGATCATTAATCACTTTGATTTACGCTTCTAGAAAACGCTCTCGTTTATCTATAATTATACGGTGATCTGATTTCAGAATTCGTGAGCGATCTTGCCCTTTATTGTTCGAGATGATTTACGAACTAGCCCATCCAAGAGCATCCTCTGTCGCGGTCAACGCGTGGTTCGGTGATGCGTGCGGCGGCGTTCCGCACGATCGACTCTCAGACCTCACCAATGCCCGGTTGCAACCCCACGCACAGTCACGCGCCTCGCAGCATTCGCCGATCAGACATGCGCCCGTATGACTTGAGGGTCGCTTGGTCTTGGTTCAGTGTCCCGCCAGACCGCTTGTCGACATGGTGAGGATCAGATGCCCGTCGTTCCGCGAAACTACGATGAATGGGTGAAGTGCATCACGGTCGATTGCGGGATCCCGCTGACCCAGGACTTCGTGGCACGCCGCATCGACGCCCTTCAGGACGAGAGCGACTACCACACCCGAAAGTTCATCGAGACTTGGGGTGCGGCGCATCACGCCAAGACGCTTGAGTGGTTCAAAGAGGCTTCAGCGCGTCTCAGCCAATAGACCCCCCGCTGGCAACCGCCTCCCCTTCATCAGCCCTGAGCCGGTCTGCGTCGCTCCTGAGCGGCGAGGACCAATGTGTCGCCCACTCGGAAACACTGATGGTCGTAGGCTGACGGGCCGCATCGCGCGCGAGCGCGCGGCCGCGGACAATCGCCGCCTCGCCCCTTGTGGAACGTGATGTTGTAACGCAGGCTGCGCCCCAGGTCAGAACCCATCAAGGGCGCGGTCATGAACACGCGTGCGACGCGCTCGCCCATCCCTCGGCGCGCCGGCATCCCACGAACAGGTAAGGCGACGGCGGTGCGCTGCTCGCCGACGCACCCTGCAGCGCTGCCAGCCAGCGCGATGTCGACGCGCAGGCTCAAGGGAACGCCGCGACCGGGCAAGCCGATCCGGACCCAGGCGTATGCCGGGATCTGCCGTGCCTATACCCGGCCGGGCCTGCCGCGCCCGATAGCAGCCGAAGACGACCGCTGCCCCGCGTACCCGACCCGGTCACCCCGCCGGCCAAGGCGCCGGACCACAGGGACACAAAACGACAAGCACTCAATGGGAGGATCCACATGAAAACGCGCGCCGCCATCGCCTGGGAACCGAACCGTCCCCTCGAGATCGAGGAGATCGACCTCGAAGGCCCGAAGGACGGCGAAGTCCTCGTCCGCATCGTGACCACCAGCCTCTGCCACACGGATGTGTTCACCCTGTCGGGCGAGGACCCGGAAGGGCTGTTCCCCTGCATCCTGGGCCACGAGGGATGCGGCGTGGTCGAGGAGGTGGGCAAGGGCGTCACCTCGGTCGTGCCGGGTGACCATGTGATCCCGCTCTACGTGCCCGAGGACCCCGACTGCCCCTACATCAAATCGGGCAAGACCAATCTCTGCCAGACGATCCGCAAGACCCAAGGCGCCGGCGTGATGCCGGACGGCACTTCGCGCTTCTCCTACAAAGGCAAGCAGATCCTGCACTACATGGGCACGAGCACGTTCAGCGAATACACGGTGCTGCCCGAGATCTCGGTGGCCAAGATCACCAAGGAGGCGCCGCTTTCCAAGGCCTCGGTCATGGGCTGCGCGGTGCCGACGGGCATCGGCGCAGTGCGCAACACCGCGAAGGTCGAGGCTGGCGCCACCGTCGCGGTCTTCGGTCTTGGCGCTGTCGGCATGGCGGTGATCCAGGGTGCGGTGCTGAACGGGGCGTCGCGGATCATCGGGATCGACATCAACACCGCGAAGTTCCCGCTTGCGAAGGCCCTTGGCGCAACCGAGTGCCTCAATCCGAAGGACTATGCCGAGCCGATCCAGAACGTCCTGGTCGAGATGACCGACGGCGGCCTGGACTACACCTTCGAGGCGGTCGGCAATGTCGAGCTGATGCGCGCGGCGCTGGAGGCCTGCCACAAGGGTTGGGGCGAGTGCACCGTGATCGGCGTCGCCGGCGCCGGGCAGGAGATCGCGACGCGTCCCTTCCAGCTCGTCACCGGCCGGGTATGGCGTGGCACGGCCTTCGGCGGCGTCCTGGGCCGCAGCCAGCTGCCGGGGATGGTCGACGAGTGGCTGCGCGGCGATTTCAGCGTGGACCCCTACATCACGCACCACATGACCCACGGCCAGATCAACACCGCCTTCGACCTGCTGAAGGCCGGGAAGTCGATCCGTTCGGTGATCCACTTCCAGCCGTCGGACACGATGACGGTCAACACCCTGCCCGGAGAACTGGTTCTCGAGTGACGCCGTCACGCCCGGGCGGTCGAGCATTGGCGGCGGCGACAGGGCGAGAGACGCCACCATAGCGGGCCGCGACACACCATGTTGCGGCCCGGATCGGACGGGAACGCACCCGCTGCCACTTCGCGACCGTTCGAGTCAGATCGGCCGTGAGGCGCCGAGCGATAGGAAGAACACCGAAAGCCAGTGCATGCGATTTAGGTCCTATGTCGGGTGGGGGGACCGCGCCCGGAGGGCGTCTACACGGCGGAGTCCATGACGTGCCGCTTGAACGTGACTGAAGGGATCGGCGTTCGCATAGGTTGCGTCAGCGCATTCAGAGCCGCGGACCACTTCAAGACCACCAAGCTCCGCCCCTCGGTCATGGCCGGGCCGGTATCGCTTGAGGCACGGGAGCTACGTCCGATGGAGCTAGAACCGTCGTTGGCCCTCGCAGCCGGTCGATAAGAAGGTCGGCCGGCCCGGTTCAGGCGGCTCCCAGAGTTCGCGCATCAGCGTTCCCGGCGGTGTCGCCTCCGACGTCCAGCGCCCCGAGGCTGATGTCGCGTCAGCCACCGAATGGGCGCCAAGAAGGATCAGGTTCTCCGACGCGGCGGAGGCGGCTCGGACCGCAGCGGTGCATCGCTCGTCACGCGCCTCCGGGTACCGCGGCACCGGCCAGCCGGCTGTTGAAGAGCACGGCAATGGCGGTCGAGGCGATCCGTGTGCGATTATCGTCGGCGCGGCTTGTTAGGATGATCGGGACCTGCGCACCCAGCACGAGGCCCGCCGCCTCGGCGCCGGCGAGATGCACAAGCTGCTTGGCAATCATGTTGCCGGCCTCCAGATCCGGGGCGACCAGGATATCCGCCTGCCCCGCTACGGCCGAGGTGATGCCCTTGCTCGCCACCGCACGCATCGAGATCGCGTTGTCGAAGGCCAGCGGGCCGTCCAGCACGCCACCGGTGATCTGACCCCGATCCGCCATTTTGCAGAGCGCCGCCGCCTCGACGGTCGACGGCATCCGCGGCGTGATCGTCTCGACCGCCGAGAGCAGCGCGACCTTTGGCGCCTCGATCCGGATGGCGCGGGCGAGGTCGATGGCATTCTGGATGATATCGGACTTGGTCTGCAGATCTGGCGCGATGTTGATCGCCGCATCGGTGATCAGAAGGGGCTTCGGATAGGTCGGCACGTCCATGACGTAGACATGGCTCATGCGCCGTTCGGTCCTGAGGCCGGTCGCCTTGGCGACGACCGCGGACATGATCTCGTCGGTGTGGAGCGCGCCCTTCATCAAGGCGCGGGCGCGCCCGTCGCGCACAAGCGCCACGGCCAGTTCGGCAGAGGCGTGACTGTGCTCGGCATCGACGATCTGCGCCGTGCCGAGGTCGAGACCCGCCGCCTCGGCCGTGGCGCGGATCCGTGCCGCAGGTCCGACAAGGATCGGTTCGACAAGGCCGATGTCGCGCACCTGGAGCGCTGCTTTGAGGCTGTCGGCGTCGCAGGGATGCACGATAGCCGTCGCCAGGGCGGGCGCCTCCTTCGCGGCGGCCAAGAGGTGATCATAGGCACCACCTCGCTGGTGCATTACCAGATCCGGCATCACCACGCGCGGGCGCTTGATCTTCTTCTCCGGCGCCATCACCACCGCCTGGCCGGTGATGACGGCCTTGCCATCGCCGTTGGTGCACAGGCAGTCCAAGGTCAGGCGCTTCTTCTCGTGGTGTTTCTCGGCCACCGTCACCCGAACGGTCACGGTGTCGCCGATCCCCACGGGTTTCAGAAACTTGAGGCTCTGATCGAGATAGATGGTCCCGGGCCCCGGAAGCTGCGTGCCGAGCACGTTCGAAATCAGCGCCCCGCCCCACATGCCGTGTGCGATCACTTTGTGGAAGATGTCGCCCTCGGCGAATTCCTGATCGACATGCGCCGGGTTCACATCGCCCGAGACCACCGCAAAGGCGTCGATGTCCTGCGCGGTCAGGGTGCGGGCGAGTTCGGCAAAATCGCCGACCTGGATTTCGTCAAAGGGCCGGTTTTCGATGTAGCCAAGGG
>JBCCSW010000083.1:0-12611 GCA_039199465.1 Pseudomonadota bacterium | reverse complement strand
CGAGCCATTCGGCCGACATCGTCGCGCCGACCTCCTTCAGCTTGGCGGTCAGCTCGGCAGACGGCTCGGACACGGTGATGCCGTTCTCCGACAGCATCGCGGTCTTGCTCGTCGTCTCCTCGCGCGAGGCGGCCCAGCCCCGCGCCTCGGCCGCGGCGGCGGCTTCAAGCACCTTGGCGCGCGTCTCCTCGTCCAGCGAGCGCAGCGCCCGGACGCTTGCCACCACGATGTTCTTCGGCATCCAGCCCCGCACATCGTAGTAGTGGCTGAGATAGTCCCAGGCCTTGGTATTCGCGCCTGTCGATGGCGAGGTGATCATCGCGTTTACCCGGCCGGTCGAGAACGCCTGGGCAAGATCGGGCACCTCGACCTGGGTCGGCACGGCGCCCATCAGGCTCGCCAGGCGCTCGGTCGCGGTGTTGTAGGCGCGGAACTTCGCGCCGCCGAGCTCGGACCCGTCGGCCACGGCTCGGTCGGCATAGAGGCCCTGCGGCGGCCAGGGCACGGCATAGAGGACGGTCAGCCCCTCCTCGGAGAGCAGTTCCTCGATCTTCGGCTTCGAGGCATTCCAGAGCTTCTCGGCCGCCTCGTAGGAGGTCGCGAGGAACGGCACGCTGTCGATCTCGTAGAGCGCGTTCTCGTTCGAGAGCCGCGACAGCAGGAACTCGCCGATCGGCACCTGACCCGAACGCACGGCGTTCTTGATCTCCGGGTGCTTGAACAGCGAGCCCGCCGGATGGACCGTGATGGTGAGCGCGCCGCCGGTCGCTTCGGCCACGTCCTCGGCGAAGGCCATGTGGTTAACCGTGTGGAAATTGGTGTCGCCGTAAGGCACCGGCATGTCCCAGGTCTGGGCCACGGCGATGGTGGCAGCCGGGCCGGCGGCCAGCAGGGCGGCGCCGGCAAGCGCAAGGGCAGTGAGGCGGATGGTCATGGGGTAAGCTCCTCTGTCCGGCGGCGCGGTCGGACCACGGCATGTCCGCGGATCGCCCAGGGACGTGCCGCGCCTCGCCGCACCGCATCATTACCCGCATGCTGGTCAGGCTTGGCCGCCGTTGTGAAGGGAAAAATCAGGATCCCCGCCACAGCATCGCCACAATTTCTAGTGCTCGGCCCTTGCTCAAACGGCAAATCTGTCACAGTTTGGGACAGATGGGGCCGCTGAGACGATGAAACAGCGCTGCACCGCGGGTGCGGCGGCGCGAAGGCCACAGCATCGTGGCGTCGTGTTGTCCGCATTACTTCGGTTCATGGCGATAAGATGGGAGCGCGCGTATGTTTTGGCGCAGGCGACAGTCGAGCAGTGACGAGATGAGCGGCGATACTTGGCGCGACGACGATCGGGACGGTGAGGACGACGCCATGCGTCGGGCCTTGTTCTCCCTGCGCGACCGGACGCCGTCATCGCGCGAGGAGGGCCGGCCGGAGGGTCGCGAGCTGCCACGGCGCCTATCGCGCCGCCCGGCGGCCACGACAGGCCGCACGCAGGACATCCAGGCCATCGCCGTCGCCCTTTCGCTCGCCGCCGGCCTTGCCGCCGGCTGGAGCGGGGCGCTCTTTCTCGGCGGCGCAACCGCCGAGCGTACCGCCGAGGCTCCGGCGAGCGGCACCAACCTCGCCGCGATGGAGGCCGCGGAGATCAGGATCGATGCGCTCCGCAGCGAGCTTGTCGCCGTCACTGCCGAGCGCGATGCCGCGCTGGACGAACTGACCCAGACGATGAGCGCCTTCGGCAGCTATCTCGCCCTGTTCGAGGAGCGGGAGGGCAGCGATCTCGTGCCGCTCGACCCGGTTGCGGTGCCAGAGACCAGCCTGCCCCTGTCAGTGGGTGAGGAAGCGGCCACCGCCCTGTCAGGAAGCCCTGGGCCGGATGCGGCTGAACGCGTCACGGCGACTTCAGTGGCGGCGGCGACGGGACCGGAGCCGGAGGACGGCGCCCCCCTGCCGCTGATCTACACCCTGCTGCCCGAGGGCGCGCAGAGCGGTGCGCCGGCCCCGATCACGGTCCCGATACCGCGCGACACGGCCGACGGCCTGACCGAAGCGAGCGAACCCGCGCGGCCCGAGATTGCGATGGACGATTTCGTAGTTGCCCTGACCGGGATCGTGCTGCATGGCGCGTCGGCCCTGCCCAAGGATACCTCCGCGCCCGGTTCGTCGCCCGAGATCGCCCGCGATCTGGTGGCCGAGCTCGGCCGACCCACGAAGCCGCGTCCGGCCGGGCCCATGCGCTTCTATGGCGGGCTGCAGCCGACGATCACGGCGACGGATGCGGCGCGGCCGTCGGGCAACCGCGCGCTGACACTCGATGCGCTGCTGGACCAGGGGCAGATCGAAGCCGTGCCCACGAGCAGCATCACCGGCCGCAGTGTACAGGAGGGAAAAACCCTCTCGGGCCTTATCCTGCTGCCCGACGACCAGGGCGAGACGGCGCCGACCGTGCTGGAGGTGCGCGACGGCGGTAGCGGCGCGGACCGGACCGGCGGCCCGGAAAACCCCGGCGGCCAGCCTACAGGCGATGCCATGCCGCTCAGCGCCGACAAGCCGAAGATCGAGGCCGCCGCGCTCCGCAGTGCGCCGACGCTGGACGCTTTCGGCGACCTGACCCAGCCCTTGGTCCCGTCTGACACGCCGGCCGACACGGTGTCCGAGCGTGCTGACGGGCCGGGCCATACGGGCTCGGACGTCCTGGCCGACGACGGGCCCGAGATTCTTTTCGACGGCGAGATCACCGGCATCCAGCCCGTGCCCAGGGCCCGCCCAGCGCATATGGTCGCCGCGATCGATGCCAAGGCGGTCGCGGTGACAGGCGTTCGGACGACGGTCGACGTGGATGCGGCCAACAGCCTGGAGACCACCGCGCTACCCGCCCCTGTGACGCCTGCCGAGGCACCCGCGACCACATCGGCCGAGGGCGCCGAGACACCGGTCGCCGAGACCGTGCCCGATCCCGCGCCAGAGCCGACCGAGGTTCAGACGGCGAGCGTGGCGCCCTCCGCGGCGCCTGCGGTGCCGAGCGAGGTCGCGACGGGCGAGCCCGCTGCCCAAGGCCCGCCGCCCAGCCTCTATCTTCAGGCCGGGATTTTCCGTGAGGCCGAGCGGGCGACCAGGCTGAAGGACAGCCTGAACGCGCGCGGCGTCGGCGCCGACCTCCTGCCATTCACCTTGAAGAGCGGGCCGGCGACGCGGGTCAGGGTCGGACCCTTCCAGAACGCGGCCGAGCGAAATGCGGCACGGATCATGCTGGTCGAGTTCGGGATCTCCGACGCGATCCCGGTTAAGCGCTGAGCGGGCCTGCAATCACGGGGGCGGGGGACCTTACCGGCGCGTCAGGCACGCGGCCGTATCGCCTCGCACCTTCCGGTCGGTAGCGGCGTCTCGTCCGGTGCCGCGCTCCTCGCCCATCAGCCTAGCATCTCGGGCAGGGTGACGATGTCGACCCCGTCGGTCTCCAGCGCCCGGCGGGCGGCCTTGGCCACGGCAACGGCGGTCGGCTCATCGCCGTGCACGCAGAGGCTGTCGAAGCCGATATCGAGGGCGCGGCCATGGCGCGAGACGATCACGCCGTCGCGCACCATGGCGACCACCCGCTCGGCCGCCACCGCCGGATCGCGGATCACCGAGCCCTGGACACTGCGCGGGGTCAAGGTGCCGTCGTCTTCGTAGGTGCGATCTGCGAAAGCCTCGCGCGCGACGGTCAGGCCATGGGCCCGGGCCGCGGCCTCCATCTCGGTGCCCGGCATCACCAGCGCGATCAGGCCCGGCGCCACCTTCGCCTGCGCGCGCATGATCGCATCGGCCAGCGGGCGCTCGACACAGCCCTGGTTGTTGAGCGCGCCGTGCGCCTTCACATGGGTGACCGGCTGCGGGCCATAGGCTGCCATGCCGAGCATCGCGCCGATCTGGTAGGCGACCAGATCCTCCAGCGCCTCGGGATCGACGCGCATCGCCCGCCGGCCGAACCCCCAGAGGTCGTTGTATCCCGGATGCGCACCGATCGAGACGCCATGCCGGGCCGCATCCAGGATCGTGCGCCGCATCACCGAGGCATCGCCGCCATGCATGCCGCAGGCGATGTTGGCCGATTTGACCACCGTCAGCAGCGTCGCGTCGTCGCCGATGTCGTAGGCGCCGAAACCCTCGGCCATGTCGGCATTGATGTTGATGCGGCGGGGCATGGTGGTCTCCGTCCAGGTCCGAGTGTCTGAGGCGACGGCCCGGGTCGGTGCGTGGCACACGTCGGGCGGGTTGGCGGGCGCATCGGGCCGTGCCGCCAGTTTGGCCGAGCATACGCCGCCGCGCAAACCGGCCCGTTGGTTTGCGAAAAGGCATGGACAACGCCGCAAGGCCCTGCAGCCTGTGCAGAAAGCGGCGGCGCGGAGGGGGCGGCGGTGAGCGAGACGGATGCAGAGCTGCGCTTCCTGCCCTTCGGCGACGCGGCGCTGATCGTCGAGTTCGGTCGCGAGAAGGACCGTATGCTCAGCGCCTCGGTGCTGGCGCTGGATCGCCAGATCGCCGCCGCAGGGATCGTCGGCGTCATCGAGACCGCGCCGAGCTTCCGCTCGCTGACCGTACAGTTCGACCCCCTTCAGACCGATGGCGCGGCTGTCGAGGCCGCGATCCGTCCGCTGATCGACGCGCGGGGCGCGGGAGGCGGCAGGGCGCGGCGCTGGCGCTTCCCGGCCTGTTACGAGGGCGCGTTTGCGCCCGATCTGGCGGATGTGGCGGCGCGTGCCGGGCTGACGCCGAGCGCAGTGATCGAGCTGCATGCCGGCATCGCGCACCATGTCTACATGATCGGCTTTCTGCCCGGCTGCCCCTATATGGGCGATCTGCCACCGGCGATCGACTTCCCGCGTCGGCACGATCCGCGCACGGCGGTACCTGCGGGCTCGGTCGCGATCGCGGTCGGGCTGACGGTGATCTACCCGGTGACCAGCCCTGGCGGCTGGCACCTGATCGGTCGCACGCCGGTGACGCTGTTCGACACGATGGCAGAGCCGCCGGCGCTGCTCGCCCCGGGCGATGCTGTGGTGTTCGAGCCGATCGGTGCAGCCGCCTATGCCCGCGTCGCGGCGGCGGCGGCGAGCGGCGACTGGGCGCCGGATTGCGAGGCGATAGCGGGGGATGCAGACGCGGCTGATACCCCGGCCCGGCGCGCGGACGCGTGAGCGGCGTCCTGCGCATCGTCGAGCCCGGGCTCGCCACCACCGTTCAGGACCGGGGGCGCCCCGGCCTGCAGCGTTTCGGCGTGCCGCCCGCAGGCGCTGTGGATCCCGAGGGGCTTGCGCTGGCCCTTGCGCTGGCCGATGTCCGAACGCAGCCCCAAACCGATGCCCCAACCGATGAGGCGGCGTTGGAATGCCGCGTGACCGGTCCGACCGTCGAGGCGGAGGCGGCGCCGCTGCGCCTGGCTTGGGCAGGGGCCGGCGTTGCGATGCAGCTGACCCGGCAGGACGGCACCGGCGCCACGCTGGAGGGCTGGCGCAGCATCACGCTGATGCCGGGCGATCGGCTGGCGGTCGGCACGCTCAGAGGCAGCACCACCGGCTATCTGGCCCTGTCGGGCGGCATCGATCTCTCGCCCGTCATGGGCAGCCGGGCGACGCTGACGCGTGCCGGCCTGGGCGGGCTCGACGGTCGTGCGCTGCAGCCAGGCGATCGGCTGAGCACCACCGCAGCACCGGAACCGGGGGCTGAGCATGAGGTCGAGCCACCGGCAGACTGGCTGAGCGAGAAACCGGTGCGCGTGGCGCTCGGTCCACAGGACGACCACTTCACGGGCGCGGCGCTCGAGGCGTTCCTCTCGACACCCTGGCGCATCGGCAACCGGTCGGACCGCATGGGGCTGAGGCTCGAGGGACCGGTCCTGGCCCACGACCCGCGGCCGGGCCATGGCGCCGATATCGTGTCGGACGGCATCGTGACCGGTGCCATCCAGGTGCCGGGATCGGGGCAGCCGATCCTGCTGCTGGTCGACCGGCAGACTTCGGGCGGCTATGCCAAGATCGCGGCGGTGATCCGGGCCGACCTGCCCCGCCTCGGCCGGCTCGGCCCCGGCGCCACGATCCGCTTCCAGGCCGTCGACGCGCGCGAGGGCGCGCGCCTGACGCGCGATGCGGCAGAGCGTCTTGCCGCCCGGATCGCCGCTATCCGTCCGGTGAGAGGCGGGCTCGACCTCGACGCGCTCTACCGCGAGAACCTGATCACGGGGTTGGTCGAGGAACCCTAAACCAGCCGCACGCGCCCCATGCCACCCTGACCCACGCAGACGACTTGGAGACACCCCATGGCCCGAAGCCACCACCTCGACTGGCGACCCGAACACCTGTTCTGGGGTTACTTCGACGCCACCACGCCGGCGGTGCTGCAGATCGAAAGCGGTGACGAGGTTGTGTGCGACTGCCTGCCCGCCGCGGGCTTCAAGGCCCTGCCGCCCGACCGCGCCGGCGTGCTGCCCGCCCATCTGGCCGCGATGGAGGCGCATCAGGCCGACAAGGGTGCGACGACGCATATGATGACCGGGCCGATCTATGTGAACGGCGCCATGCCGGGCGACGTGCTGCAGGTCGATATCCTGGAGATCACGCCCGCGCAGGACTGGGGCTGGACCGCGATCCTGCCCCTGCTGGGCGCCCTGCCCGACGAGTTCACGCACTATCAGTACATGCATATCGCCATCGACCGCGAGGCCGGTATCGCGCGCTTGCCGATCGGCGTCGACCTCGCGCTGGAGCCGTTCTTCGGCGTGATGGGCGTCGCCCCGCCGAAGGCCTGGGGCCGGATCAGCGCGGCCGAACCGCGAGCCTTCGGCGGCAACATGGACAACAAGGAACTGCGACCGGGCACGACGCTCTATCTGCCGGTGTTCAACGAGGGGGCGCTGTTCTCGGTCGGCGACGGGCATGGCCGCCAGGGCGATGGCGAGGTCTGCATCGCGGCGCTGGAGACCGCGCTGACCGGGCGGTTCCGCCTCAGCGTCCGGCGCGATATGGCCATCACCAGCCCGTTTGCCGAGACCGCCGACACGCTGATTTCGATGGGCTTCCACGAGACCCTGGACGAAGCGATGCGCCGGGCGCTCCGCGACATGATCGGGCTGGTCGCCGAACGCGCCGCGATCTCGCGGGACGAGGCGTATATGCTGCTCTCGCTGGCGGGCGATCTGCGCATCACCCAGGTGGTGGACGGTGAGAAGGGCGTGCACATGATGATGCGCAAGGCGCATATGCCGACGCCGTGAAGCGGGATGCACCGCGACTGGACGCGCCGCTTCCGGGCGCCTAGGCAGACGCTCGGCTTACGGGACCCTGTGGAGGAGCGGCGCGATGGACCATGACGCTCCGCCCCCGATGATCGATGGTCTGAAGGCGGCGCTGACCGCCGCCGGCATCGATGCGGTGCCCGAGCCGATGGCCGATACGGGGCTTGCGCATCTGCATTTCCGGCTGCCCGGAACCGGCCTGATCGCGCGCTGCCCGAAGCAGAGCCAGATGCGCCTGGGCGCTGCCGAGAACCTCGCCTATCAGGCCGCATGCTACCGCCGCGCGTCGGCCAGCCGTCATGCGCCAACGCTCGAGCGGGTGCTGGAGCCGTCCGACGCCCTGCCCCGCGGCGCGCTGTTGGTCGAGGAGATCATCGGCCGCACCGCCCGGTTGCCCGAGGATCTGGCGGCGCTGACCGATGCGCTGGCCGCGATCCACCGGCTGGCGCTGCCCGCGCCGGCGGAGCGTGCGCCGCTGCTCGCGCCGGACGATCCGCTCGCCGACCTGCTGGCCGAGATCGGCGCCCAGGCGGCGTATCTGGATGCCGCCGCCGTCGCCCCGGCAACCCGCAGGGTCCTGGAAGAGGGCGTTGCGGCGCTGCGCGCGCTGGCGGCGGGCACGGATCGGCCCCCGAAGCGGCTGATCTCGTTCGACGCCCATCCGGGCAATTTCCTGCTGGATGCGGCCGGCCGTGCCGTCCTCGTCGATCTGGAGAAGGGCCGCTATAGCGCGCCGCAGCTCGATCTGGCGCATGCCACGCTCTACACGTCGACGACCTGGGATGTCGCGAGCTACGCGGTGCTGAGCACCGAACAGGTCATCGCCGCCTATCGCCGCTGGCTGGACGCGGTGGCGGGCGAGGACTGGGCCGGCGAAAATCGCCAAGGCGGCGCGGGAGAGGCCGCGCGCCGCTGGGCGGTGCCGATGCGCAGGGCCATGTGGCTCTGGTCGATGACCTGGTGCGCGAAATGGCGCGTGCTGTCCGTGCGAGAGGCAACCGCCGGCGGAGCGGGCGAGGACTGGTCGGCCGAGCGCTCGGAAGACGCCCTGGTCGCCCATGTGCGCGGCCGCGTCGACCACTACCTGGACCCGGAAACCGCCACCCGTATCGCCACCGAGTTCGACGCCCTGGCAGCGGCGCTTTAGGGGTGGGGCTGTTCGATGCGTGCTTTTGCGCGCTGCGTCTCGATAGCGCCCTGCCCCACGCCGCGACAGCCTCGGCGAGGGCATCGTAGATGGATCCGCGCACCAAGCGCTCGGCCCCGGCATAGGGCCGGGGCGAAGCCTTGCGCAGTTGGCGGCCGCCCAGCTCGTTAGACGAAGTCGAAATGAGCCTCGTTCAGCTCGGCGAGGTGCGTGTCGGCGAAGGTCAGGCTGTCTTCGGGCGAGAAGGCGAAGCGGACGTCGCGGCCGTCCTGTGCCGCCACGGCCTCGAGATCGGCGAAGGACGAGAAGCCGTCGATGTCGATCTCTACGGTCTCGCCGGGGCGCGTGAAGAAGAACAGGAAACGCCCGCCCGGGTCGAAGTCGTGGATGATGTCGTCCCCGCCATTGTAGACGAAGCTGTCGCGACCGAGGCCGCCCCGCAGGCCATCGTCGCCGGCGCCGCCGTCCAGGCGGTCGCGCCCCCACCCGCCGCGCAGATAGTCATGGCCGGCACCGCCCTGCAGGTCGTCGCGGCCAAGTCCGCCGCGCAGGTCGTCGTCGCCGCCATTGCCGAGCAGGGTGTCGTCGCCGACTTGACCGCGGATCTTGTCGGCGCCGAGACCGCCCGAGATCAGATCGTCGCCGAAGCCGCCGCGGATATCGTCGTCATCGGCCCCGCCGCGGATCAGGTCGTCGCGGAAGCTGCCGCCGAGATCACCCGACGCCGCCGGCGCCTCGGCGGTCGTAAAGTTGAAGGTCGAGGTGTCGCCCACCTCGATCCCGGCGAAGGGCTCGCCGTCGCCGTCGAAGAAGGCGCCCTCATCGATCTCGACCGCATAGCGGCTGTCGGGGTCGAGATGCGACGGCGGCGTGATCGTCACGACCTCGCCGTCGATCTGCACCAGGCGCTCGTCGGCGGCGGCGATCTCGGTCACCTCGCCCGTGTCGCGGTTGACCAGGCGCAGCGCGCCGTCGCCGGCGAACACGGCCTCGGTGAAGGTCAGGGCGATCTCGCTGTCGTTCGCTACGTCACGCAGGTTGTCCGAGGGCGTGGCCGACAGCAGCCAGGGGGCGATCGGGTCGCCCAGCGGCGCCAATTCGCGCGGGAAGAACACCGTCTCACCGTCGCTGTTAAAACCCAGACGGCCGTCGCCATTGATGCCGAAGCTGAACAGGCGTCCGTCGTCCGCGCGTGCGAAGACCGCGTTCGGCCCGACCGCGATCTCGACCACGTTCGCCTCGTCGAGTTGCGCGATCTTGGTCGGGAAGAAGGTCACATCACTCTCGAAGGCGGGATCGCCATCCAGCCCGCCCGAGGGACCTTCGTCGTTCGGACCCCACAGGAACACGTCGCCCTCGGCGGTCAGCGCCACGCCGAAGCGCGCCCCGCCCTGCACATCGACGATGTTGGGCGGCAGCGCGGTCAGTTCGATCGGCACCAACACGTCGGCCCCGTCGGGCACGAAGGTGCCGTCGCCCTGATCGTCGCCCTGCAGGAGCTGGCCGAACCGGCTCTCTCCCCAGCCCCAGACGCGGCCGTCCGACGAAATGGCATAGGCAGTGTTGGTGTCGGCCGAGATGGCGACGATGTCGTCGGGTAGGCCTGCCGTCAGCACCGGCGACAGCACGCGCGTCATCGGGGAGCCGTCCGGGTCCAAGCCGTCGGGGGATCCGAGCTGGCCGTCACTGTTGCGCCCGAAGCCGAACACCTGCCCGTCGGCCGTCAGCGCCAGGGTGAAGGAGGTGCCGCTCGACACCGTGACCACGGTCTCGTCGGCCAGGGCCTCGACCAGGGTCGGCACCAGCCGCTCCTCCTGATCGCCGAGGCCGAGCTGGCCGTTGGTGTTCGACCCCCAGGCGTAGAGCGCGCCGGTGTCGGTGATCGCGAAGGAGACGCCGTTGCCGTTCTCGATCCCGACCACGGTCTCCTCATCCAGCGCAGCGGGGATCTTGACCGGAGCGGTCCGGTTCTCCTCGTCGCCGAGGCCGAGCGGGCCGCGGTTGTTGAAGCCCCAGCTGAAGACGTCGCCGCCGTCCGTCAGGAAGGTAGCGTGGATCTGGCCGACCGCGACGGCGGTGATCTGCTCGTCGAAGCCGTCGGGCAGGACCACCGGGCGCGGCTGCTGAATGTTGAAGCCCTCGACCCCGTTGCCGAGCTGGCCGAAGAAGTTCGCGCCGGTCGCGAACACCTGATTGGTCTCGCCGTCGAGAAACACCGAGAACTGGTTGCCGGTGCCGATGGTGGCGGCGGCTGGTTGCGGCGCGCCCTCATAGAAGGCGACAGCCCTCGGCCGGTCGAGCGGATCGCCGAACTCGGCCGAGGCGATCACCGTCGTCTCGCCCGCATCCAGGTAATCGCCGTCGCCGTTCAAATCGGTGAGCGAGATCACGCTGCTGTCGGCGGTCAGGCTGATCGTGCCGTCCTCGTCGGCGTCGAGCGAGAAGCTGACGAACGGATCGGGGATGTCGGTCACCGTCGAGGCGTTCCAGATCTCCACCGCCTCGGCCGCGTCGTCGATGCTGCCCGAGCCGTCGAGGTCGTCCAGGCGGTAGAGCGCGATCGGGCCAGGGCTCGCGATCGTGGTCAGCACGAGCAGCGCGCCGTCCTGGTTGACCGCGTTGGCGAAATCGACGGGGGCGCCGAAGCTCATCTCCTCCGAGATGAAGGTGGTCACCTCGTCGGCAGTGATGGCGCCGGAGCCGTCGAGATCCTCGATCCGCAGCACGACGTTGGAGTCGCCGCCGGCACTGTCGTTGACGAAGGCGACATCGCCGACGAAGGCGATCTCGAAGGCCGAAGATGACGGCACGACGGTCTGCAGGTCGAGCCAGAGGGTCGCCTCGCCCGCGTCTTCCGCGTCGCCGTCGCCGTTCAGATCGACGGTGCGATAGACCGCGTCGGCGGGCGCCGAGCCGGTGCCGGCATTGACGATGTAGATCGCGCCGTCGCCGCCCTCGGCGATGCCGTTCGGCGTCGGCAAGGTAAGCCCGCCGGCATTGGCACCGGAGAACCAGATGCCGGCCTCGCCCGCGTCGTTCGCGTCGCCGTCGTTGTTGCCGTCCAGCAGACGATAGACCGTGTCGGTCGTGCCGTCGCCCATATAGACGGCCCCATCGGAGGCCTGAGCGACGCTAAAGACATTGGCCGTGGGCGAGGGCAGGCCCGAGGCGTTGGTCCCGTCGAAGAAGACCGTGATCTCACCGGGGTCTGATGCGCTCCCGTCTCGGTCGAGATCGCGCAGCAGCAACAGTTGGTCCGTGCGCTGATCACCAACAAGAACACCGATGACGGTCTGCTCGCGTAAGCGGCCCATGCTCACTTCTCCCATGATGGAAACTGTGGCTGGCGCGCGCTGGCGATGATGATGTGGTGGTCGACCGAACAGATCTACGCCGGTCGATGGATGCGAAAGAAGCTGGTTTTCGCTCCGCTGTCCAGAGCTTCGGCGGCGGCAGCCCGGCCGCCACGCGCTATCGCCTGACCTGCCAGGGTCGGGTCATGCGCAGGTGGGCGTAGTACCCGCAGCGTGGCGCGCGCCGCCGTCGCCGGGAACGGGAGAACGCGGTCGAATACAGCCGCGAGGCGCGCATCTCAGCACCCGTGGCGCCAACAACAAGGCCCGGCGCTCGCGGCGGTCGGGCATTACACGGCGTTGACGACGCCATTGGCCTAGGCGGCGGGTGCTAGGCCGGTTGAATGGGCCGTGTCGTCGGCCGAGGCGGTGCGGCGACCGCGTCGGCTGGCGCCGGAGATGACGCCCTTCAAGTCGTCTGCCTGCAGGGAGAGGTCGCGCGCCTTCTCGCTGGTGTTGCCGGCGAGACCGACATTGTCGTTCACGACCTTGTCGAGGTCTCGGATCGCTTCCTGGATCTGCCTGGCGCCGGCATCCTGTTCGCGGGCAGCCGTGGAGATCTCGGCCACGAGCGCGGCCGTTCGTTGAATGTCGGGCACGAGTTCGCGCAGCATGCGCCCGGCCGCGCCCGAGGCCCGCACCGTCTCGGTAGAGAGGACGGAGATCTCGGCCGCCGCACCGTGGCTTCGTTCAGCGAGCTTGCGAACCTCGGAGGCGACGACCGCGAAACCCTTGCCATGGCTGCCCGCGCGGGCCGCTTCGACGGCAGCGTTCAACGCGAGCAGATCCGTCTGGCGCGCGATCTCCTGGACGAACGATACCTTCTCGGCGATGCGGCCCATGGCGT
>JBCCSW010000082.1:0-12617 GCA_039199465.1 Pseudomonadota bacterium | reverse complement strand
TCGAGATCAAGGCCGCGCATCCCAACGCCCTGCTGTTCTACCGGATGGGCGATTTCTACGAGCTGTTCTTCGACGACGCCGTGGCGGCTGCGGCGGCGCTGGACATCGCGCTAACGCGGCGGGGCAAGCATCTGGGCGAGGATATCGCGATGTGCGGCGTGCCGGTGCACGCGGCCGAGAACTATCTCAACACGCTGATCCGCAAAGGGTTCCGGGTCGCGATTTGCGAGCAGACCGAGGATCCGGCCGAGGCGAAGAAGCGCGGCTCGAAATCGGTCGTGCGGCGCGAAGTGGTGCGCCTGGTCACCCCGGGCACCCTGACCGAGGATACGCTGCTCCAGGCGCGCGCCTCGAACTACCTGGCTGCCGCGGCGGTCATCCGGGGGCGGACGGCGCTGGCCTGGGCGGATCTCTCGACCGGCATGCTGGCCGTCGCGCCGGTCCCGGACGGCGCGATCGGCGCGCAGATGGCCAGACTGGCGCCGTCCGAGGTGCTTCTGGCTGATGTCGATGCCGACGACCCGGAAAACGACCTCATCGCGGCGGCCGAACAGGCAGGCGCGGTCGTCACGCTCCGCGCACGGGCGGCCTTCGACAGCCAGGCGGGGGCGGATCGACTGAAGCGGCTGTTCCGCGTCGCCAGCCTTGACGGTTTCGGCGCCTTCGAGCGGCCCGAGCTCGCGGCGCTGGGTGCGCTGGCGGACTATATGGAGCTGACGCAGCAGGGCCGCCTGCCGATGCTGCACCCGCCCAGGCGCGAGCCCGGGGACGCGGTCATGCGCATCGATGCGGCCAGCCGGCGCAATCTCGAGCTGATGCGCACGCTGTCAGGCGCGCGAGAGGGTAGCCTGCTGGCGACCGTCGACCGCACGCGCACCGGCGCCGGTGCGCGGCTTCTGGCCGAGCGACTGTCGGCGCCGCTGCTCGATCCGGTCGTCATCGCCAGTCGGCATGACGCGGTCGACTGGCTGGCCGCGCGTCCTGTCCAGGCCTCGACGCTGGATGCGACACTGGCCGAGACACCGGATATCGAGCGCGCGCTGTCGCGCCTTGCCCTTGGCCGCGGCGGGCCGCGCGATCTGTCGGCGGTGAGGGGGGCGCTGCAGGCCGCCGCCGCGCTGCACCATGCCCTCGCCCCTGACGGCGAGGTGGACGATGCGCTCGATCTGTTGCCGAGCGAGATCCACGAGGCGCTTGCCGCCATGGTCGGGCACGACACGCTGCGGACGACGCTGGAGGCCGCGCTGGCGGATGCACCGCCGCTGGCGCTGGCGCAGGGCGGGACGATCCGCGAGGGCCATGATGCCGATCTGGACCGGGCGCGCGAACTGTCGCAGCAGGGCCGTGGCGTCATCGCCACGATGCAGCGCGATCTGGCCGCCGCGACCGGCATCGACGGCCTGAAGATCAAGCACAACAACGTGCTGGGCTATTTCATCGAGGTCACCGCCCGCCACGCCGACCGCCTGCACGGCGACGGCGCCTTCCGCCACCGCCAGACATTGGCCAACGCCCACCGCTTCACGACCGAGCAGCTCGCCGAGACCGAGAACGCGATCCTGAACGCCGGCGCGCGGACGAAGGAGATCGAGGCGCGTCTCTTCGCCAAGCTCGTCGCCGCGGTGCTGGCCGAACATGGCGCGCTGATACGGCTGGCCGGCGGCCTCGCGGCGCTGGATGTTGCCCTGTCCTGCTGCCGGCTGGTGGCGGATGGCGGCTGGGTCAGGCCCATGGTCGACCGCTCTCGCGCCTTCGACGTCCGCTCGGGCCGCCATCCGGGCGTCGAGGCGGCATTGAGCCGCGAGGGCCGGAGCTTCGTGCCGAACGACGCCGATCTCGGCGCGGGGGAGGACGGGCCGGCGCCGCTCTGGCTGGTGACCGGCCCGAACATGGCAGGCAAATCCACCTTCCTGCGCCAGAACGCACTGATCGCGATCCTGGCGCAGGCGTGGATGTTCGTACCGGCCGAGGCCGCGCATCTCGGCGTCGTGGACCAGGTGTTCAGCCGGGTGGGTGCGGCCGACGATCTGGCGGCCGGACGCTCGACCTTCATGGTCGAGATGGTGGAGACGGCCGCGATCCTGAACCAGGCCGGGCCGCATGCGCTCGTCATCCTGGACGAGATCGGCCGCGGCACGGCGACCTGGGACGGGCTCAGCATCGCCTGGGCCACGCTCGAGCATCTGCACGACGTGAACCGCTGCCGCGGCCTGTTCGCGACGCATTATCACGAGCTGACCGCGCTCAACGACCGGCTGCCGGCGCTGGCTCCGGTTTCGGTCAGGGTGCGGGAGTGGCAGGGCGAGGTCGTCTTCCTGCACGAAATCGCGGCGGGGGCGGCGGATCGCAGTTATGGCGTGCAGGTCGCCCGGCTCGCGGGCCTGCCCGAGGCGGTGGTCGAGCGTGCGCGCGAGGTGCTGGAGCGGTTGGAGGCACGCGACCGAGACGGCAGCGCGGGCAAGGATGGCGGCACCGGGAGCATCGGCGACGTGCTGGATGGGCTGCCCCTGTTCGCTGCCCGTCCGGCGCCACAATCCGCCACCGCCGATGCCGGGCAGGCACCCACAGCGCGCGAGGGCGCGTTGAGCGATGCTGTCGCGGCGCTCGACCCGGATGCCCTGACCCCACGCGAGGCGCTCGACGCGCTTTACACGTTGAAGGACATCGCGGCGCGATCCTGAGCCGTGGACTGGCAAGGGCGGCGGTCAGCGTGGCGGATTTTCAGGCACGGCAGGGTCGTCGCGCACTGCTGCGTCTGGCGGCTCTGCGGGCCGCGTCAGGATGAAGGCGGCTGCAGCCCCAAGCACCGCGGCCTGGATCGCCAGCACATGCGCCGCGGCATCAAGCAGCACCGACAGCAGGAAGCTGGCCACGATCGCGGCGATCGCCATGCGCTTGGCGCGCGGGCGGATGACCCCGGCCCGGTTCCAGTCCCGGATCGGTGGGCCGAAGCGCGGGTGTTGGGTCAGCCAGCGGTGAAACCGCGCCGAGCCGCGGGCGAAGCAGAACGCTGCAAGCAGCATGAACGGCACCGTCGGCAGCAGCGGCAGCGCGGCGCCCACTGCGCCGAGGACGAAGGCCAACCAACCGGCGATGGTCCAGGCCAGCCTGGTCATGGGGCGTCGCGAGACGGAGAGGCGGGACCCCCGGCGGGCCCTACCGGCAGTCTTCGGCAGCGCGGGCGATCAGGCAAGCAGCGCGAGCAGGATCGCGTTCAGGATCGGCCGGCCGGTCTCGGTGACCGCAAGGCGTTCGCGCTCGGCGCCCTCTCGGCGGACCAGCCCCTCGTCCTCCAGCATGCGGATCCGGTCACCGGGCAGGGGTGCGCCGGCAAGCCTGGCGTAGCGGTCGAGGTCGACCCCCTCGGCAAGGCGCAGGCCCATCAGCGCCAGTTCGATCGCCTGCTCGCCCGGTGCGACCGAGTCTCGGCGCGTGATGGCATGACCGGCGCGAGCCACGGTCGCCGACCAGCCGGCGGGATCACGTTCGGTCTCGGTTGCGATGCGCGAGCCGTCGGCGAGGGTCAGCCGGCCATGGGCGCCCGGGCCGATCCCGGCATAGTCACCATAGCGCCAATAAATCAGGTTGTGCCGGCTCTCGGCGCCCGGTCGTGCATGGTTCGAGACCTCGTAAGCGGGCAGGCCGGCAGCAGCGGTCCGGTCGGCGGTGATCGCATACATCTCGGCAGCGTCGCCGTCCTCGGGCACGGTCAGGCGGCCCCGGGCAAACAGCTCGGCGAAGCGCGTGCCCTCCTCGATGGTGAGCTGGTAGAGCGACAGATGATCCGGACCGAAGGCGAGCGCGCGGTCGAGCTCGGCCGCCCAGGCATCGGCCGTCTGGTGTTGGCGGGCGTAGATCAGATCGAAGGAGACGCGGTCGAAGGCGAACCGGGCGACCTCGATCGCCGCCAGCGCCTCAGCGACCGAATGGGTGCGCCCCAGCGCCCTCAAATCCGTGTCGTCGAGCGCTTGGACGCCGATCGAGACGCGGTTGACGCCGGCCCCGGCATAGTCGGCGAAGGTTGCGGCCTCGACGCTGGTCGGGTTGGCTTCGAGCGTGATCTCGGCGCCGGCGCGCAAGCCCCAGAGACGATCGGCCGCCTCGATCACGCCGTCGACGGTGCTTGCGGCCATCAGGCTGGGCGTGCCGCCGCCGAAGAAGATGGTGTCGACCGGGCGCGGGCCGGTGAGGTCGCGCATATGCGCCATCTCGGCGATCAGGCGTTGGCGCCAGGCGGCGTGGTTCACGGCGGCGCGCGGGACGTGACTGTTAAAGTCGCAATAGGGGCATTTGGCCTTGCAATAGGGCCAGTGGACGTAGAGCCCGAAGCCGCCGTGATGCCAGTCGGGCCGGTGGTCGGACAGCGTTGCGCCCGCGCGGCCATTCAGCCGCGCTGCTGGCGCCGTCGCCATACCAAGACCAGCCATCCGAGCCCCCCGGCACCGCCTGCGAGAAACAGCAGGTTGCCCCGCATCAGGCCGAGGACAAGGGCAAGCGCGAAGACCAGCGTCAGGATGACCCGGTTGCGCCAGGCATAGTCGTCCCGTCGTTGCCGCGCAGGCTGCATGTCATCCTTCTGCAGGCGATCGTCGCCGGGGCGCCGTGCCATCTCAGGCGCTCGGTGCGGCGTGTCGCAGCGCGGTGACTTCGATCTCGACCTTCATCTCGGGCTTCAGCAGCGGGCTGGCGACGGTGGTATTCGCCGGCCGGATCTCCCCCAGCGCCTCGCGCAGCGCGATGCCGATGGCCGGGTGGTCGGCCGGGTCGGGGATGTAGATCACCGTGCGCACGATATCGGCCATGGCGAAGCCCGCCTCGGCCAGCGCCTTGGCGATCGTGGCCAGGGCCGCGCGGGCCTGGTCCTCGGCGCTGTCGGGCATCGACATGGTGGCGTAGTCGTAGCCGGTCGTGCCTGCCACGAAGCACCAGTCGCCCTGCACCACGGCACGGGAATAGGCGTAGTCGCGCTCGAACGGCGAGCCGGTTGAGATCAGGCGGCGGGTCATCGGGCTCTCCTGTCAGTCGACCGGCACAAGACAGGCCGCGACCAGCTTGGCAAAGGCATCGGCCCGGTGGCTCATCGCATGCTTGGCGTCCGGGTCCATCTCGCCGAAGGTCTCGGTATAGCCGTCCGGCACGAAGATCGGATCATAGCCGAAACCCCGGTCGCCCCGGGGCGACCGCACCAGCGTGCCGTCGACCCTGCCGAGGAAGGTCTCGTCATGCCCGTCGGGCCAGGCGAGCGACAGGGCACAGAAAAACGAGGCCTTAGGCGCTTCGCTCCCCGGCGCCTTGGCGTCGATCTCCTGCCAGAGCCGCGCCATGCCCCAGTCGAAATCGCGCCCCGTGCCCGGGCGTTCCGCAAACCGCGCGGAATGGATCCCCGGCGCCCAGTCGAGAAGGGCGACACCGATCCCGCTGTCATCGGCCAGCGCCGGCAGGCCCGAGGCCACCGCCGCCGCATGGGCCTTCAGCCGCGCATTGCCGGTGTAGGTCGTTTCGGTCTCGTCGGGTTCGGGCAGGCCAAGCTCCACGGCTGAGACCGGCTCCACGCCGTAGGGCTCCAACAGCGCCCGGATCTCGCGCACCTTGCCGGCATTGTGACTGGCCACCACCAGTCGACCGGGCGCGAGGCGGCGACGGCCAGCATCAAGAAGGCTCTGATCGGGCATGGCGCTCTCCGGTCGCGCGAGCATTATCGGGTTGATATCCTCGGCAAAGGCCGTTTCGGCGACCCGCCAAGTCATCGCGGCAGCGTCAGCGAGGCAGGCGGCGGCTCCCACAGGGTCGTCACTGGGATCGGGGCAAACCCATCGGCCGACACCATCCCCGCCTTCGTTCAGCATGCCGCACCAAGCGAGCGTTTCATTCGTCCAATCAGCGTCAGCGCCTCGACTGCGCGCAACGAACGGAATGATGATGCATTGATCTGTTCCGTAAGTACCCAACGGTAGGGACGTCAGATAGATGATCTGAGCCCCGCAAGGCCCCGGGCGCCAGAAGTCAAACTGATCGCGCCGAAAACCCTGCGGTTCGAGAACGGCGGCGAAGGCGTCGAAGGCGGGCCCGTCCCAAGGCGACGGCACCGAACCGAGCGAGACATAGGGCGGTTTCTCACCCACTAATCGCCGCCTTTTGCGCCTCGACCAGTTCTCCGATGCCCTTTCGGGCGAGGGTGAGCATGGCGAGAAACTCGGCCTCGCTGAAGGGCGCGCCCTCGGCCGAGCCCTGCAGTTCGACCATGCCGCCCGAGCCGGTCATGACGAAATTGGCGTCGGTGCCGGCCTCGCTGTCTTCGGGATAGTCGAGATCGAGCACCGTCTGGCCGTTGTAGACGCCGCAGGAGATCGCCGCGATATGCGCGCTGATCGGGTTCTCGCTCAGCACGCCGCCATCGACCAGCTTCTGCGCCGCAAGCCTCAGGGCGACCCATCCGCCGGTGATCGACGCGGTGCGCGTGCCCCCGTCCGCCTGCAGCACGTCGCAGTCGACGACGATCTGCCGCTCGCCCATCACCACGCGGTCGGTGCCCGCGCGCAGGCTACGTCCGATCAGGCGCTGGATCTCTTGCGTGCGCCCGCCGACGCGGCCTGTCGCCGCTTCGCGACGCGACCGGGTATGGGTCGAGCGGGGCAGCATGCCGTACTCCGCCGTTACCCAGCCAAGCCCGGTATTGCGCAGGAAGGGCGGCGCCTTTTCGTCGACCGAGGCGGTGCAGAGCACGACCGTGTCGCCCATCCGGATCAGCGCCGAACCCTCGGCGTGCCGGGTGTACCCGGTTTCGATCGAGACGGCCCGAAGCTCGTCATTCTGGCGGCCTGATGGGCGCATTGCATTATCCCTCGTCCTCTTTGCGGCGCTGCTAGCCGCCCTCGATGCGAAGGTCCAGCGCCCAGCCGGTCTTGCGGGCGGACCTGCTGCAGATGATCGCGTCGAGAGGGCGCCCGAACACATCTCGATTGACGGCGAAAAGGCCGATCCCTACGTCCAAGTCGTGCAAAACCGGGAGCATGTGCGGGTGTCGTCGACGAGCCTGGCCGACCTTAACGATCGATCGCGCGAGATCTTCCGCCAGCTGGTCGAGACCTATCTGGACACCGGTGAGCCGGTTGGCTCGCGCACCCTGTCGCGCTCCTCGGCCCATGGTCTGTCGGCCGCCACCATCCGCAACGTGATGCAGGATCTCGAGCTCGCGGGGCTGCTCGACAGCCCGCATGTGTCGGCGGGGCGCGTGCCATCGCATCTGGGCCTCAGGCTGTTTGTCGATGCGGTGCTGCAGGTCGGCGATATCGACCCGGCCGAACGGGCCCAGATCGACCGCGCGATCGAGGCGCCTGAGCAGGATGTTGCCAGCACCTTGGACCGGGCTGGCGCGATGCTCTCGGGTCTCAGCCAATGCGCCAGCCTGGTCTATGCGCCGAAGCGCCAGAGCCCGGTCGAGCATGTGGAGTTCGTCGCCCTCGGCGCCGACCGCGCGCTTGCGGTGCTGGTGATGAGCGACGGCACGATCGAGAACCGGGTGTTCGACCCGCCGGCGGGCCTGACGCCCTCGGCGATGCGCGAGGCCGCGAATTTCTTGAACGCGCAGCTGCGTGGCCGGACGCTTGAAGAGGTGTCGACCCAGGTCGCCGCGCAGATCGCCGCCAACCGCGCCACGCTGGACCGGCTGGCGGCCTCGCTGGTCGAACGGGGCATCGCGCTCTGGTCCGACGGCAGCGCGGCGCAGGCGGGGGACGCAGCGGCCCCAGGCCAGCTCATCGTGCGCGGCCGGGCGCATCTGCTTCAAGACGGACAGACCCGCGAGGAGCTGGAGCGCGTGCGCCTGCTGTTCGACGACCTGGAGCGCCAGCGCGATATCGCCCATCTGCTCGACCTGGCCGAGGAAGGCAGCGGCGTCCGCGTCTTCATCGGCGCCGAGAACAAGCTGTTCTCGCTGTCGGGTTCATCGATGGTCGTCTCGCCCTATCTAGATGCGCAGCATCAGGTGATCGGAGCGATCGGCGTCATCGGGCCCACGCGGCTGAATTACGGGCGCATCGTGCCGATCGTCGACTATACCGCCCGTCTGGTGGGTCGCCTGGTTGCAGGCGGCACTACGCAGACGGGCCTTCTGGCGCCGGAGAAGGCAGGCAACAGCGCCGTGGCGGGACCGGTCGAGATCGGCTAAACGCCCGCGGCACGGTGCGCGCCGACCCAGACCGGCAGCCGAGACCAGTGGATGAATGCGATGAGCGAAAGCGAGAAGAGCCAGCACCCCGAAGGTGAGAGCGCCGCGGCAGCAGGGACCGTCGGCGCCGCGATGGGTGCCAGAGACTCTAAGACCGTCAGCGGGACGGCCGGCGATACGCCTGAGAGCGCGGCGTCGGCCAACGGCAAAGCCGCCGCGACGCCGACCGGTGGCGCGACCGACCCATCGGTCGGCCCTGATGCGGGATCGGGGCTAGGTCCCGAGACCGCAAGCGATGCGGATCTGTCGGCGGCGCTTGACGGGATCGACGCGTCCCTCGCCGCCGATCTCGACGCCGATCAGGCCATCGCCTTCGAGGAAGATGCCCGTGACGCCGAGATCGCGGCCCTGATCGCCGAGCGCGACCAGCTGAAGGACAAGCTGATGCGCGCGCTCGCCGAGGCCGAGAACGTGCGCCGCCGCGCCGAGCGCGACCGCAAGGACGCCGAGGCTTATGGCGGCACCAAACTCGCGCGCGATCTGTTGAGTGTCCATGACGACCTGCAGCGCGCGCTGGCGAATGCCGACGAGACACTTCGCGAGAACCACGCCTCTTTCATCGAGGGTGTCGAGCTGACGCTTCGAGAACTGATCAACGCCTTCGCGAAGCACAAGATCGAGCAGACCGCCCCGGCAAAGGGCGATAAATTCGATCCCAACCTGCACCAGGCCATGTTCGAGGCGCCGATCCCTGGCGCCGATCCGGGCACGGTGATCGAGGTGATGACCGTCGGCTTCACGATCTCGGGGCGCCTGCTTCGCCCTGCCATGGTGGGCGTCGCCCGCGCGGCCGAATAGCCACCACCCGAAAGAAGACCCGTTCGGGTCAAGGATCGCGCAGCGACCGGCCACGCCGGCCTTTCCTTGATGCGGCCCGGTCTTCGCGCACGCTCGATCAGAAGCCCCAGCGGCTTCTCCCCCGCCCAGCAATGCGGCAACCACAGCGCCTTAACGCCGTAAGACCGGGCACGCCCGTAAGCCTCATCGCGGCGACCAGCCGCGATGCCGCACTGGTCGAAACGCGCTGGCCGCGAATGCGCACGGATCAGACGCTCCGCACGACCCGAAGCGTCAGGTTGATCCGCCCACCGCCGGGCAAGAGCGCGCCCGAGCCGTGTTTGACCCGGTCGACGCCATGATAGGCGAGGCGCGAGGCGCCACCCATCACCAGCACGTCGCCGGATCTCAACCAGAAGCTCCTGGTCGGATCCTTCCGCTCCAGCCCTCCATGTCGGAACAGCGCCTCGTCACCGAGCGAGACCGAGACGACGGGTGCGGCGAAGGCGGCCTCCCCCTCGTCCGCGTCACGGTGCAGGCCCATCCGCGCGCCCTCGCCATACCAGTTGATCAGGCAGCAGTCCGGCGGCCCGTCCCAGCCCGACACCGCGTTCCATACCGTCAAGATGCTCTGTGGGATCGGCGGCCAAGGCGCCCCGGTCTCGGGATGGGTCGCCGCGTAGCGATACCGCCCACGCTCGATCACCCAGCCGACGCGCCCGGCCGAGGTCATCCGCACGCTCATCGGCTTGCCCCAGGCCGTCATGGGCCTGACCAGGGGCGCGACCCGGATCACCGCGCGCACGTCATCGACCAGCGCGATCTGTGCAGGGGTGTTGAGCGCGCCCTTTGCATGCCCGAGCCCAGGCGCCATCTCGAGCACGGGAAGCATGCGACGGTCCATCAGTCGCGCGCCGTTACGATGCGGGTTTTCGAAACATCCACGAACTCCAGAAGATGCTTAAGCGTTGTTCTGTCGCCTGAGGGTAGACGCCCGACCGGATGCAGCGCATGACGTCCCACCGGCATCGAGACCGTCGAGCTGGTCGCGGTACGCGTCACGTTCCTCTCACTCGCATCCCCAACACGACAGCATCGAAGCCCTCCGCGCGTCGGGCCGTGGAACAGAGCCGTCATCGCGCAGCGTCGATGGCCCGTCAGTGCCTCCGCTGCAGAGCGTCGCATGCTTGAACGCGTTCGAACCATCCGCTTGCCGCGCCGCCGTTTACCATTCCGTGACCGAGTCTCTGCGACGAAGAGACCGAGAGGCTGTTGCTGCCGCGAGCATGCGGCGCAGCGAGAGGGAGGGCGACGACGCGCTGCAGGATCATGACAGGGTGGGTGATGCGTTCTCGTGGCAGCGCCGTCGCGCAACGCGGGCGCCGGCCCGGTTGCAGCCTACAGACCACCCCCATATATCCGCGTCACGCAATTGCGATGAGATTGGCCGCCGACGCGAGGGTTGCGGCCCACACCCACGGGACGGACATCGGGGGCCGTGACCGGACCCGGCGTTCCTCGCCAACAAGGAGATCTTCATGTCCAAAGTCATCGGCATCGACCTCGGCACGACGAACAGCTGCGTCGCCATCATGGATGGCTCGACCGCGCGCGTGATCGAGAACGCCGAAGGCGCACGCACCACGCCCTCGATGGTCGCTTTCACCGAGGATGGCGAGCGCCTGATCGGCCAGCCCGCCAAGCGCCAGGCGGTGACCAACCCGACCAACACCCTGTTCGCCGTCAAGCGCCTGATCGGCCGGCCGTACAAGGATCCGACGGTCGAGAAGGACAAGGGCATGGTCCCGTTCTCGATTGTCGAGGGCAAGAACGGTGATGCCTGGGTCGAGGCGCGTGGCGAGAAGTACTCGCCAAGCCAGATCAGCGCCTACATCCTTCAAAAAATGAAGGAAACCGCCGAGAATTATCTCGGCGAAGGGGTGGACCAGGCCGTCATCACGGTCCCTGCTTACTTCAACGACGCCCAGCGCCAGGCGACCAAGGACGCCGGTAAGATCGCGGGCCTCGAAGTACTGCGCATCATAAACGAACCGACGGCGGCGGCGCTCGCCTACGGTCTGGATAAAGAGACGTCGAAGACGATCGCCGTCTACGATCTCGGCGGCGGCACTTTCGACGTCTCGATCCTCGAAATCGACGACGGCTTGTTCGAAGTGAAGTCGACCAACGGCGACACGTTCCTCGGCGGCGAGGACTTCGATCTGCGGCTGGTCGAGTACCTTGTGGACGAGTTCAAGAAGGACCAGGGCGTCGATCTGCGCAACGACAAGCTCGCGCTGCAGCGGCTGAAGGAGGCCGCCGAGAAGGCGAAGATCGAGCTCAGTTCGGCCAGCCAGACCGAGATCAATCTGCCCTACATCACCGCCGACGCCTCGGGGCCGAAGCACCTCACGCTCAAGCTGAGCCGCGCCAAGTTCGAAAGCTTGGTCGACGATCTCGTCAAGCGCACGATCAAACCGATGCGCAATGCGCTGAAGGACGCGGGCCTCAGTGCAGGCGAGATCGACGACGTGGTGCTGGTCGGCGGCATGACCCGCATGCCGAAGGTCATCGAGACGGTGAAGACCTTTTTCGGCAAGGAGCCCCATAAGGGCGTCAACCCCGATGAGGTCGTCGCGATGGGCGCTGCGATCCAAGCCGGCGTGCTGCAGGGTGACGTTAAGGACGTGGTGCTGCTCGACGTCACGCCGCTCAGCCTCGGGATCGAGACGCTCGGGGGTGTCTTCACCCGCCTGATCGACCGCAACACCACGATCCCAACAAAGAAGTCGCAGACCTTCTCGACGGCCGACGACAACCAGTCCGCAGTGACGATCCGCGTCTTCCAGGGCGAGCGCGAGATGGCGCAGGACAACAAGCTGCTCGGCCAATTCAATCTCGAGAACATTCCGCCTGCGCCGCGCGGCGTGCCGCAGATCGAGGTCACCTTCGACATCGATGCGAACGGCATCGTCAACGTTTCGGCCAAGGACAAGGGCACCGGGAAGGAGCAGAAGATCACCATCCAGGCCTCGGGCGGTCTATCGGACGACGATATCGAGCGGATGGTGAAGGAGGCCGAGGAGAATGCCGAGGCCGACAAGGCGCGCCGTGCCCTGGTCGACGCCAAGAACCAGGCCGAAAGCCTGATCCACTCGACCGAGAAGTCGCTCCGCGAGCATGGCGACAAGATCGATGCCGAGGCGAAGGACGCGATCGAGGCTGCCATCGCCGACCTGCGCACGGTCGTCGACGGTGAGGATATCGAAGCGATCAAGACCAAGACCCAGACGCTCGCCGAGGCCTCTATGAAGCTTGGGGAGGCGATCTACAAATCGCAGGCGGAGGATCCGTCGGCTGCATCGCCCGAAGGCGATGCTGAGGATGCCCAGCGCCGTGCCGACGACGACGTGGTCGATGCCGACTACGAGGAAGTTGACGACGACAAGAAAGCAAGCTGAGCGCTGGCTCAGTATGGGAAGTGAAGGGTGACCATTTAGGTCACCCTCATTTATCATATTTTGTTCATTTTGAGATCAACCTTGTTTATTCTAATAGTCAATTATTTACTATATACTATGGAGATATTTAAAAATGAGAGTTAGATTTTATT